>JAGLYS010000070.1 GCA_023132105.1 Caldifarciminota bacterium | reverse complement strand
AAATCGAAAATTGTAAGGGCAGACCCCTGTGTCTGCCCTCTCTCCTTCGTGGAATTCATTCCCTAATTCGTGAAATAAAGGCAAAATGATATTCTCTCCTCTTCGTGAAATTAGTCTCAATTCGTGAATTCGTGGTGGATTCTCCCCCTTCTCGGCTGATGTCTGAAGTCTGGTGTCTGGCGTCTGGTGTTTACTCACAGTTATTTGTAAATTCGTGGTAGATCTCTCCCTTTTCCGTAGATTATCCCTTTCGTGAAATTTGTTGTAAACTTTTCACAAAAGTTTGGTGTCTATATTATTGAAGATTTGGAATATTAATAAGGAGATATTATGAAACAAACAATTTACTCAATCAAAAGAAAAAACGAAAGGAGGTTAAAGATGAAAAGATCTTTAATTATTATCACAGTACTTGTCTTAGTTGTTGGATATTTTACAGGTTGTGGATTGAATCCGGTTAATAGTGATAAAAATGCAATCGAAGACATTCTAACAGGTGATACAAGCTGGTTCACACCGGATACGCATTATGGAGAGGAGAGCACATCAACATCTGCTATGACAGCATTTGATGAAGTATATTTATGGTATAGAACCAAAAACCCTGATGAACCGATCACAAGAGAAATACATATTGATGTTATCGGAGATTCGGCATTTGCAACTGTAACCGGATATATCCCGGGAATCCTTCACATTTTTGCTTCACTTAGTAATGACACGGTAATTATAGAGAAGAATTTTACAGATGTATGGACAAGATCCGCTATCTTTAAAAAGGACACGGTTGCCAGTCATCATAGAGGATGGAGATTATATGCCATAAGCGGAGTTGAGATCACAACAGATAATAATACAATTCAGATTGACAGTGTAAGAGTTACCTTGCCTGCAACAGGACTTGATACATTGATTACAGATGTAACAAATCTTGTACAAAAAGAGAATGTAATAAAGGTCAGACCTGATGATTTGGCAAATATAACAATTTATACGAATCAAGGCGATTCATTTGCTTTCTTACATTCACACTTCTGGAGATGGAGATTCTATGCTGATTCAACTACTCCCGGTATATATAATAGAACATGGAAGACTCCTCACAATTTAGGACATTACAGGGTTGGATTCGATGTGCTGACAAACGGAACATTAACGGATGACTCGATTCCATATGATGCGAATCTCTGGGGGTTACATTATCTCGTAACAGCTGAGTAAAAAGGTTTAAAGGTTATAGATAGGTTTCTTTTCCAAAAGAGACCTATCTATATTTTAAGTTCTTTTTCGTTTTTTTAATTCTTCCAGCAATTTTTCCCCTTCAAGAACTACATCTTTTCTATTGATTCCTTTAGCCAACTTTATCGATTCTTTTACTGTTAATTCCGCCTTTTTAAGTTTATTCATCTTAAAATACAGTTCCGCTAAATCAAATATTTCCTCGGATAAATGATGAATAAAATTCAATTTCCTCCCGATAACAATTGCCTTTTTATAATAATATTCGGATCTACTATAATTATTAAGTGCTTTATAAAGGTTTCCCATACCATGTAAAGATAAATTTATCTCTCTTCTATCTCCGGTCTTCTCTGCAATATTAATCGCTTTCCTATAGTAGGATTTCATATTATCATAATCTTTTAGCATTTCATAAATACTGGCAATATTATTTAATGCGTGACAGACACTTCTTTGATCCCCAATCTCTTCCCCCATTCTCAGATGTGTTTTAAAACTTTTCATAGCTTTATCCAGTTTATTTTCAATATAATATATAATGCCCATATTACCTACAGCAATACTAATACCCTGCTTATCCCCAATTTCCCGGGCTATTTCATAATAAGTTTGAAAACATTCCTCAGCTTTCTTATAATCCTCTTGCATCCAATAAACAAGCCCCATATTACCGATATTTCGCCCTATAATTCTTTTATTGCCTATTAGTTTAGCAAATCTCAGTTGCTTTTTGTAACAATTTATTGCATCTTTATACCTGCTCTGATTCCTATATATCATTCCCATATGACCATATACCGAGCTAATGCCATGCTTGTCTTTCAATTCCTTTGTAATTATTAGCCGCTTTTTGAAATATTTCATAGCCTTTTTATATTTCCCCTGTCTCCAATAAACAATACCTATTCCTCCAAATATGATTCCCATATTTTTCCTGTCATCAATATTACGATAAGATTCAAGAATCCTCTTAAATATTTTCAAAGCCTCTTCATACAACCCTTTTTTCCACTTCACAGTTCCAAGATAATTGTAATTTTCCAATATTATTTTCCTATTATTAATTTTTCTCGATGATTTAATATTTTCGAGATACATTTTTTCTGCTTTATCCCATTGCCCGATTAATTCATAAATTCTTGCAATGTTGTAATTTAAACTTATAGATTCTTCTGGATCATCAACATATTTAAGAAGCCGATTATAGTAAGCAATTGCTTCCCTGTTTTTATATTGTTTACTTGCATACTCAGCAGATTTTTCCAAATATTGTTTTGCTTTTGAATCGATCTCTGCCATTTCATAATGATAAGCTAACTCACCATAGTGGATTTCTATATCCTCTCCATATAGTTTCTCTATAACCATTGCTGCTTTCTTATGAAGTTTTCTTAATATACTTTTAAGTTGCATACTATAAATTGTTTCTCTGATCAACGCATGCCTGAATATATAATTCAATTCCGATATTGTTATCCAAATTGCCTCTTCCTTTCCTCTTTTAAGTTCATCTCCGAAGGAAATATCATTATACACTGCTGATAACACCTGTATGCAAAATATATGCCCTAAAACAGAAGCTATTTTTATAAGATCCTTCAATTTTACATTTAAACGATCTATTCGAGAGATTATAATATTGCTTATCTTTCCTGGTATTTCAATCTCCCCTCTGATCAGTTCATAATGATTCTTTCTAAATACTATAGATTCAGCTTCTACAAGATATAGAATAATCTGTTCGATATAGAAGGGATTCCCTTCACTCTTATGCCATATCAAATCAAACAATTCTTTACTCACCCTATTGTTCAACTGACTTTCTATAAGTATTTTTGCCATATTTTTGCTTAAAGACTTCAATAACACAGACTCGCTTTTGACATTAATCAGAGGAAATCTATATTTGCTTCCATCATCATTTAATCTACATGCCGATATAAGAATAAAAGGGTATTTTTCAACATTTCTTGTAAGTACTTTCAACAATTCAACAGTATCATTATCAACCCAATGACCATCTTCAAGTTCTATAATTACAGGCTTCCGTAAACTCTCTGCTTTAATTAAATTTTTAATTGCATATAAAGTATTCTCATATTTTCCTTTAGCATCAAGTTTCTCATAAATCGAATTATTCCAATATAAATTTATCAAAGCACCGATTATTGATTTTGTTCTTTCCAATTCGATTTTGATTTCTTTGTCCCTGGTTTCTTTTATTAGATTTTTAATTTTTATTTCGAAATTCTTTTTATTTGTATTATATAAATTCCCGGGTTTCTGACTAAAATAATCTTTTAAGAAACCAATAACCGGATTTAAACTTCCTCTGATAATTTCATCGGAAGGCATATAAAACCAATTATATCTCTTTTTATCCAAACCTCTTTTAATACTATCAACCAATCTGCTTTTCCCTATTCCCGCATTGCCATCAATATATACAATCCCCCCGAATTTGCCATAATTAATTGGATTGATATATTTTTTAAGATTTCTAATCTCATTATTTCTTCCAATCGATTTGCCGTAGAACAATTTTTCTTTTAATTTACATTTACTTTTTACACTAAATGTAGAAACTTTATTACTAAATCCTTTAAATTTAAGTGTTTTTTTCTTACTTACTATATAAAGATTTCCAATTTCGTTACATGTTTTACTGTCAATAGAAATATCTCCCCAATTAGCTTTCATTGCAAATCTAACTGAAAGATTTATAACCTTCCCGATAGCTGTGTACTCTGAACGCTTATGACCTCCTACTATTCCGGCATATACGACTCCTGAAGTAATTCCCATTCGTATATCCGCAGTTCCAGCTAAAAGAGATTTCAATTCTAAGGCAAAGTCAATCGCACGAATTGCAGGTTTCTCAATCCCAGTCGGAGCTCCAAATAAAATCAATATAAGTCCTCCCTTATCTCCAAAGTCAATTTTATTAAAATATCCTCCGTATTTATCTGTAATATCTAATATGTTACTTATAAATAAGTTAATATCCTTAACATTACCAAAAGAGAGAAATACTGAAACTATTCTTCTGAATTCTCCAATTTCTTTAAGTTCTAAAATAGTCTTGGGAACAAATTGTTTTAAAATCTCATTTGTAAATTCAGGGATATTTACAGGATTTTTCATTAAAACATCATCTTTTATATGATTAAATCCATAGAATCCTCTGTTTATCTTATAAAAAGAAATGTGTTTCCCAATTTTGTCCTTTAATTTACTATCCATTATAATCTCCCCGGGATTACATTGCCTTTCCGAAAGAACCGCTTTGTTTATACCTTCTCCTCTGAAATAAAACACATTCTGAGGTTTATGCCGGATAATAACCCATTCGATTTTTCCGAATGATAAACCAATCCTTGAATTCAATTTAAAATCACCGAATTTTGTTTTTAGAATAAAATTGCTAATTAGTGATTGTATTTCCGAAGCGGCATATATAGAAGAAATACTGTTTTCGGAAAACACAGCAGTAAATGAATCACCTGCAAATCCTATTACCCAACCATTGTATTTATATATTGAATCCAATGCGGGCTGAAATAAAGAATTAATTATTCTGGATAAAACTTCCTCCCCCTCTTTTCCGTGTTTAATAAGTTTTTCCGTAGTGCCGGTAAAACCTACTATATCTATTAACATAGTTACGGCATTAAATTCACCATTGTATCTTTTTTCTGTAAAATTCCTAAGTATAAACGAAGGGACTAATTTGTTTTTCATTCAAGTTCCCTCTTTGGTGTTATATTTAATAGAATCTCATTAATCCTATACTATTATAGTATATTATGATTATCCAGATGTCAAACCTATTATTCTCCTTGATGGTACAATGATAAATTACTATGCGAAATGTCATAGAAAGTGTAAATCGTAAATTGGTGAGATTGTCATTGTGAAGAGTGAAACGACCTGTCTGCGTG
>JAGLYS010000007.1 GCA_023132105.1 Caldifarciminota bacterium | reverse complement strand
GGCACATGGTATGTAATGGATAAATTTGTACAGACAGGATATAATTTCAATTCTATAACATCTGACATATCATATTTTGATGATAGCTCACATGTGTTTGTTGCATTTAATTATTATTCATCACCCGATCAGAATTCTGAAGGTCTTGATTATATTACGGTTGAAGGAACGCTTTCCTCTGCCGGACCTAATCTTACACCATATACACCCTCAGGCTGGGATGGACCAATCGTAGCGTCATCGGTTTCAGGAACCAATACAAATGGACCCAATTTATATGCCGATTCAACAACATATATAGATTGGGCTGTTATAAATAACGGAACAGTCGATATAACAGATACATTCTATACATACCTTTACTCTGACGGTGTTGCTATTGGCGGATGGTATGTAACTGCTCTACAGGCAGGTTACTATATCAGTCTTCAGGATTATGAACATACATTTGCTGAAGGTACACACACAGTCTCAATAATTGCAGACTCTACAAATACAATTACAGAGACGAATGAAACGGACAATCGTTACTTGCATGACTTTACATGGACATCCGGAGGTGGAACAAGTTATCAGGGTAATGCGGAATATATCATAATAACCCCGTCTTCCTTTGTAAATGCATTTCAACCTTTGGCATGGTGGAAAAGCAAGAAAGGAATTTATACATCGATAGTTACAACGGATTCGATATATAATAACTGGAGCGGATATGATAATGCGGAAAAAGTCAGAAATTTCATAAAGGAAGCAAAGGATTCCGGTGCAATATATATCCTCCTTGGCGGACAAGCCGATTATGAAAACGGTGAGGAATATGTTGCTCGAAGAGATGTATATTGTATGACTACCGGTTTGAATTATTATAACGATGAAGATACAATCCCCTGTGATATGTATTATGCAAATCTTGACGGAACATGGGATTCGGATGGTGATCATATATACGGAGAAATGAGTGATGGGGTCGATTTATATGCGGACATATATGTGGGAAGGGCTCCCGTAAAAAATACATCTCAGATTGCTGATTTTATCAGTAAAATTATGGCATATGAAAACAATCCCGATCCAGGATATACAAGGAAAATATATCTCCCTCAGGGTAATCTCTGGACAGGTAATAGCGGAAGAGGTATAAATGATACGATTTATGCCGAAATTCCGACATCCTGGCAACGATC
>JAGLYS010000069.1 GCA_023132105.1 Caldifarciminota bacterium | reverse complement strand
TTTACTATTTCTTTTGGTGTAAACATTTATTTCTCCAGAGTTTCCACAGTAATCTTATTATTTGTATATATACATATAGATGATGCTATAACCAATGATTCCTTTGCAATCTCTTTTGCAGTTAAATCGGTATGTTTTAGTAGAGCAAGTGCAGAAGCTTGTGCATACGGACCACCCGAACCAATGGCAATCACATCTCCTTCCGGTTCTATAACATCACCATTACCTGAAATTAGAAGTATATCCTCCTTATTGGCAACAAGAAGAATTGCTTCAAGTTTTCTCAGTACTTTATCCATTCTCCATTCTTTTGATAATTCGACTGCCGCTCTTCTTAAATTTCCACCATGTTCGTTCAGTTTCTTCTCCAATCTTTCGAATAAAGTAAGAGCATCTGCTGTTCCACCTGCAAATCCTGATAATATTTTACCATTATACATTCTTCTAACTTTAACTGCATTTCCTTTTAACACCGTATGTTCAAGTGTAACCTGTCCATCCCCTGCAAATGCAATTTGCTTATTTCTCTTTACTGCAATTACTGTCGTTGAAACTAATTTAAAACTATCGCATCGGTTCATAATTAGGTGGCTCCTTTGTCATAATAATATCATGAGGATGTGATTCCCTTAGACCTGCTGATGTAATTCTTATAAATTTAGCATTCTTTTGCAATTTATTGATTGTCTTGCAACCGACATACCCCATACCTGATCTAATTCCTCCCGTTAGTTGGTATATTACCTCTTTTACCGTTCCACTATACGGAACCTTCCCAACTACACCTTCAGGTACAAACTTACTCATATCCGATTGGAAATATCTATCACTACTGCCGGCTTTCATAGCATCTATTGACCCCATTCCTCTGTAAATTTTAAATTTCCTTCCTTCATGTATCTCGGTGCTTCCCGGACTTTCATCGGTACCTGCCAATAATCCTCCAATCATTACGGAACTAGCTCCGGCTGCCAGTGCTTTTACGATATCACCAGAGTATTTAATTCCACCATCGGCAATGACTGGTATACTAAATTTCTTAGCTTCGTAAGAACATTCATAAATAGCTGTAAATTGTGCAACACCTACACCGGCTATTACCCTTGTCGTACAAATAGATCCCGGACCGACACCCACTTTAATAGCATCTACACCAAGTAAGGCTAAATCCTTAACTGCTTTTGCTGTAGCTACATTACCGACGATAATATCGATGTTTGAGAATTTGGATTTCAATTTCTTTATAACATTAATTACACCACTTGAGTGCCCATGAGCCGTATCGACTATAAAACAATCAACATTCATCTTAACGAGTTCATTGGCTCTTTCTATTACATCTTCTGTAACACCTAAAGCTGCACCTACAAACAATCTCCCTAATTTATCTTTTGCAGCCATAGGATATAACTCTTTCTTGATAATATCTTTTATTGTTATAAGTCCTATTAAATGCTTGTTATCATCTATAATCGGCAATTTCTCAATCTTGTATTTTTGAAGTAATTTCTTTGCATTTTCGAATGTAGTTCCCTTTTCTGCTGTTATCAATTCACTTTCCTTTGTCATTCGTTTCTCTATATTCTCTTCCAAATTGTCAAGAAATATAATATCTCTTTTTGTGATAATACCAATTATCTTTAATGTTTTATCTATGATAGGTATACCTGATATTTCATATTTATGCATCAAATCGATTGCTTCATGGATTTTATTTTTCGGACCAAGTGTAACAGGATTTGTAATCATTCCACTTTCATATCTTTTGACCTTATCTATTTCTTCAGCCTGTCTTTCAATGGACATATTCTTATGAATAATCCCTATCCCTCCTTCTCTTGCCACGGCAATAGCCATTTTGGATTCGGTTACGGTATCCATTGCAGCAGATACAACAGGAATATTCAGTCTTATGTTCCTGCTAAATATCGATTTGGTTATAATATTCTTTGGTAACACCTCGGATTTTTGAGGTATTAACAAAACATCATCGAATGATAAAGAAAGTGGGATCTTTTTATCCATGAAACCCTCAGTCTATTTAATCAAAATTGAAACGGGAATTATAACGCAATAACCAAGAACAAGAAGTATGGGTGCTAATGTTATAGAACCGTTTGCGAGTAAGATATATCCAAGAAATATCGAGGTTAACCCACCAATGAATGTTAAATAATTTTTCCTTTGAAATTTAATATTAAATATTTTATTATTTGATAGTCTGTGGGCTTTTTCTCTCCTGTTTAGTTTATCCTTCATGATATTCTCCTATTTTATTCTTTTAGATACACCATTTATAATCGTATATATATATATATCCGGAGGTAATATATTATCATTCAATGAAATATACCCCGTAGTCCCCCAGAATCCCTCCATATTTTTGAGTTCATTTCTCAGGCTTCCTCTATTCTTCAATGATTTTATTAGCAATCCGGCGTCATACCCATAAAAGGATGCCATTCCCGGAGATATTTTATACTTTTTGCGATATTCCTTTGATATTGTCTTTTTCAGTAATTCCTGTCCCATCCACTTCTCTTTTGAATAGATAACACTATCTATATAGGCACTAGCCAATCTAACCACCTTGTTATCGCCCCATTCATTTAAACCGACGATTCGTGCTCCAATTCCATAATACTTTAACTGTGTTGCAGCCATAATTAAATTATCAGGTGAACCATTAATAAATATAACATCATATCCAATACTATCATAAACTACTTTAAGACTCTCCATCTGTACCGAGAAATCCGTTTCATTTTTCGAGTAAAATTCTTTATGCATTATTTTCCCTCCCTTTGATTTGAAAAGCGTTTCAAAAGCTCTCTTTTCATCTAATCCCTTTGTCGTATTAACATTAAATATTGCAGCTGTTTTAATATTGTTCTTGACTAAATAATCTACAAGTATATTAGCTTCTTCTCCAAACCCTTTTCCAAATTGAAATACATTCTCTCCGATACTTGATATTCTAATATCTTTAGCCATAGGCAATACAATCGGGACATTTTCCTCATTGCTAAGTATCGAAGCGGCTATACTTGACATACTAAATAAAGGACCTATTACAATATCAGGTTTATTTTTCAAGAATTGCTTTTTTAAACATAGATATGTCTCAATCGGATCCCCTTTGGTATCATATAAAGCTATATTCAATTGCTCAAAATCAATAACCAATTTAAAGCCATTAAGAAATTCCATAGCAGATTTTGAACCTATATTCGAAAATGGCAAAAGAAGTGTTATTCTTATATCCTTTACTTTTGCTTTTTCTTCATAAGGAGCAATTAATTTTACTATTTCCGAACCTGCATACAACCTTTTCAATTGATTTATATAAAATGATTTTAATGAATTTTCATTTAAGCTATGTAATCTCTTAATTATAAGATACAATTCCTTATCCGTATATTTTATTCCTTTCGCTTGTAATAATGCTATTTTTATAAATTCCTTATCATTTGATTCTTTTAATATATTATTAATCTTTCTCCTTGATAAATTACCATATTCCTTGCTCTTTTGCAATTTAATAAATAATTTGTAAGAGTTATACCACTCGTTAAGATGGAATCTATTATCAGCCCTTAAAAATAAGAATTCATCTTTATGAACTCTAACGGTTTTTAATCGATTTAATATTGAATCCGAGCGTACATATTTCCCCTTTTTGTAATACAATAATGCTTTATAGTAATCTATCTGATTGAGATAATTCGTTTCATCGTATTTTATTGATAAATCGTTAATCAATTTCTCAGCTTTTTTATATTTATCATCCAGTATAAGACTACGAACCTTCTGTATGTCCTGACCGAATTCAGATTGATAACTGATTTCCTTTCCCGGTTCGAATCTGCATGATTGAAGAAATATTAATATAACTATACTAATTATAAAGTAAAAATATTTCATACATGGATATTACATGTTTATGCCCGAATTGTCAATATATTACAATAAATGTATTGTAAATAGGTATAAGCATATTAACCAGTTTAAGGAGAGAATAAAGGATTAAATCCATTCCTCCTTATTTAACTATTATTCCCCGTTAAATGATATTTCTATTTTGTGAAATTAGTTTTCAATTTGTGTAATTGTAGGGGCAGACCCCTGTGTCTCCCTTTCTCCTTTCGTGTCATGCTGAACTTGATTCAGCATCTAATGCCAGATCCTGAAATAATACAGAATCAAGTTTAGCACAGGACCTAGGATGACATCGTAGGGGCACGATGCATCGTGCCCTAATTAGTGAAATTAAAGAAAATAATGTTATCTTATCTTTGTGTAATTCGTTTCGTTGTTTTCTCCCTTCTCCTACCTGATGTCCACTTCCGTTATTAAATGTCGATTTTCTGCCTTAAATGCATACAGAACGGTTAAAAACCGTTCTGTATGCTCTTTTTATTTAATTAAAATATATTTACTTCACAATTGTCAGTTTTTTACTGAAAGTACCCTCGACCGTATTTAATGTCACAAAATAAACACCTGCCGAAAGTTTGGATACATCAATATTGATATTATGCTCACCACTATTTCTATATCCCTTAAATGCTGTTTTTGTAATGCTTCCCGTAATGTTATAAAGCTTCATTTCCACATCACCTGCTCTGGATATGACAAAATTAACATTTAATCTATCACTTGCAATATTATCAATATTCATATTAGGTGATATCTCTTGGTTTTTAATAGTTTTAATCCCTGTCCAGTCACTCCTGTCAAAATAACAGATTCCAGTAATACTCATTGGAGTTCTATAAAGGATACCGAAATTACCCGAACCTAAATGTTCGATTGCAGGTCTGATTTTTCCTGTCATATTATGATCGGTAAAATCATACGGTGATGTCCAGGCACCTGAATATCCACGATATTTATAAAAACCCTGCAATGAACTTCCTCTATATACGGCATGTGTTCCATATCCACCACGCAGTGTAACATCAGGAGCATAATTTGAAGTGTTATCAGGACCTATATTCCCAACAAACCAGGTACCTCCATCACCGTATTGAACAAGATATCTTGTTCTATGTACCGTATCATAATAGTTAAAAGCGTATAAAATAGTATCTCTCCAGGCACCTACCGAAGTCGTATAATCACTAATTGTATTTCCAATTGAATAAGAATAAAGGACATCCCCATTGTAACCATTACAGATTTTTACGAAATCCGAATTGTTTATATAAGATATTATATAATGTTTATTTGTAGGAGAACTTGTATTCCATGTAGCATCAAGTCCTTGTAATGCATCACTTATACTCATTGTTACTTCCGTCCAATTAACTTCATCAGTATGTCCCCAAAATTTACGGATTGTTCCATCATTGATTATTGCATAGACATATAACCTATTACTATTATTATCCTCATTACTCGAGATTGCCACATCTGTTAATGCATCCGTATCGGTAAAAATGTTATAAGAAATTGAACCATTAGGCATAGTATCTGATGTTCCATCTGAAATCTTAAACCGCATAATCCACATCGTTTGATTTTGCTGAGCTACAGTACCACCTGTATAAATCACCCAGAAATGATCATCAGAAACACATGCATCCAAATCATTCATTTCATATGTGAATCCACCTAATACAAAGGTCTCTGCCCATGTAACCCCTCCATCCGTGGATACATTCATAGAATATTTGCTACCTGTACCATCACCTGTAAATCCAATTAATGCAAAAATATTACCATTCGAAACCTTACAATCCATTGCAAGAACATAGACACTGTCCCTCGCACTAATTTGAACATCTTCATCCCATCTGGATACCGGTGCAAGAATTGGATTTCTCCAGCTTATTCCAACGCAGGCATTCCCCTTAACACCTTCGGAATTATTTAGATTTGCTAAAAGCATAAGGGCTTCTTCGAATAATCCTACATTCCATTTTTGTTCAATCCTCTTTGCCAATTCATTAATGTCATCGGATACCCGGTCCATAAACATAATCTCTATTACAGCATTCGTTCTCTCTTCATTGTCAAGAATCTCGAGACTGTGGTAGAAATTGTTGTTTTCAACTCCAACCGCATGAGCTATTCTCATATCATCAAGATTTTCAACACTGTTGGAAATTTGATATTGCTCATTTTGCTGAATATCAGCGATTTGTTCACCCGGAGATATTTCTGAAGCGGAAACTGTACTGAAAATAAATAAAGCAGTTAGTAATGAAACAAATAACTTCATATTAATTCCTCCTTTTTAATATGATTAGCATTTTCTCTCTTTATTATAATATACATTCATACAAAATAAGTCAAGCTAAATTGCAGGAACAGATCATTATCTGCCCTAATTCGTGAAATTAAGGTGGAAATTATTTCCCTCCTTACTTCCTCGCCCTCGATGGCCTGCCTGCCGAAGCCTCGG
>JAGLYS010000068.1 GCA_023132105.1 Caldifarciminota bacterium | reverse complement strand
ATTCGTGAATTAGTGGTGGTTCTCTTCTCCATTCGTGTAATTCGTTGTTGTTTCCCTTCCCTTTTCGGCTGATGTCTGGCGTCTGATGTCTGATGTCTATTATCCGTTATTTGTGTAATTCGTAGTTACTCCCCCCTTCCTTGTATTATCACATTTAAATATACACTTGATAGATAAAACATTTTTTGATATATTCCTCATATGATTAGCATTACGAATCTTACCAAATCATTCGGTGAAAGATTAATCTTCAATGATATTGAATTTACATTGGAGTCCGGCAATCATATAGGACTTATAGGAGATAATGGTTCCGGTAAATCAACACTGTTGAATATTATCTCAGGCAGGGAATATTTCGATAGTGGAATGGTAACGGGCATTGATAAATTAAACATTGGCTATCTTCCTCAAATTCCGGAATTCGAAGAGAATATTCTTGTAGAGGAATATTTAAAAAGCAGTTTTAATTATCTCATTACATTGGAAGAAAGAATCGAAAATGAAAACAATCCTGAAACATCAAGAAAATTGAATGAGGAATTCGAATATTTAGAAGGAGATTTAATAAATACAAAGATTGGTAAATTATCATTTTATCTTAATATAAACGATGATATGAAAACAAGAAGATTGGGAAGTTTAAGTGGTGGAGAAAAGAGTCGTGCTTTACTTGCTAAAATATTACTTACTAAACCGGACATTATCCTTCTCGATGAACCTACAAATCATCTCGATATTGAGGGTATTATTTTTCTTGAGAAATTTTTACAATCTTATAAAGGTTCATATATCATAGTAAGCCATGACAGACGCTTTTTGAATAACTGTATAGATAAAGTTCTTTATATAAATAACAAAGGAATAAAGAAATATAGCGGTAATTATGATCAATTTGAGAATCAGTTAAATGCCGAACTCAAAAGAGAAGAGGAGCTAAAAGTACAACAGGATGCTTATATAAAAAAAACAGAAGCATTCATTAGAAAAAACATATCAGGACAAAAAACAAAACAGGCACAATCTCGAAGAAAAACACTTGAAAAAGTCGAGCGAATCGAGCTTCACAACAGAAAGAATATACCTAATTTCAAATGGAATGATACATTCCGTAGTGGAAAAGAGATATTCAGGATAGAAAATCTTTCATTCTTTTTCGGAGATAAACAAATTATTAACGATTTTTCTCTTCTGATAAGAAACGAACAAAAATTAGCTATTATCGGCAGAAACGGTTCCGGGAAAAGCACATTCTTAAGATTGCTAATTGGAGAGCTTATACCAAATAAGGGAAAAATAATTAAAGGCAATAATATATCAATGGGGTATTTTAATCAGGAATTGAATATAGACAATCCGGATTTCCCTATCATTGAATTGCTTCTAAATAGTATAGATTACCTTACATTAGAAGAATCAAGATCAAAGCTCGCTCTTGCCGGCTTTTATAAAGAAGATGTTTTTAAAAAATGGAGCGAACTTAGCGGAGGAGAAAGGGCAAAATTCACCATCCTTAAATTAACACTTAAAAAGCCAAATGTTATTATTTTAGATGAACCTACTAATCATCTTGATATTCAATCCGTTAAGTATCTTAATGATATGTTAAAATCCTACGATGGGACAATAATTTTCTCTTCTCATGACAGGGATTTACTTAAAAATGTATCTACCGATGTTTTACTGATAAAGGAATCAAAAATAATACAGTATTCTGTTGATATGATAGAAAATTTATTTGAAGATATATTAAAATATTCTAAGCCTATTAAAAAACAGGATTCTAAAAAGCATAATACAAAGAAAATTCTCAGATCTTTAAAAGCAAAATTAAGAAATCTTGAAAATGAGATTCTCGGCAATGATCAAAAACTTGAAATAATCAATAGTGAATTTCTAAAACCTAAAGTAAATTCGGATCATAGTAAGCTGAATAAATTAATCGAAGAGAAATCAAAGTTAGAAAATTTAAACTGGAAACTATATACTTGCTTTGACAATATATTAAAGGAGATAGATAATTATGAATAATAGATTCTCCTGTGATAAAATGCTCTATGATATAGTAAAATGGCTTCGTATTTTAGGATATGATACGGAATATAAAAGATATATCAAAAGAGATAAAAGCAGGATTTTTATAACATCTAACACACAATTAAAGGATGTATTTTTATTGGAGCATGATACTCTCCCGAATAGATTATTGAAAATAAATAAAGCATTTAATATCGTACAGTATACGAAACTGTTTTCGAAATGCTCGATTTGTAATGAGGATCTTATTATTGCTGACGAAGATGATATGAAATATCTGAATAAATATATAAGGGACTCGTTTCCCGAATTCAAGAAATGCTCAAAATGTGGAAGA
This sequence comes from Caldifarciminota bacterium, assembly GCA_023132105.1. GTDB lineage: Bacteria > Hydrothermota > 32-111 > QNBC01 > QNBC01 > JAGLYS01. The sequence goes on along the minus strand of JAGLYS010000068.1, from coordinate 2,835 downwards.
ATATATTGGAAAGGGTCTCATTATAAAAAAATGATGAAATTTCTAAAGGATTTATTCCCAGATCTCCTCGATTTTTGATGATTCCTCTCTTTTTTCCTCTCCCTTATTTTTGTCCTTTATCTTCTTATGTGAAGCAGGCATATCTTCTCTCTTAATATATTCATTAATCGTTAAACCACCGAATTTTGCCTGTATCTCTTTTGCATAATAGTTAGCGATTTCTCCTACCGTAAAAAAAGATTTTAAAAAGATTTCTCTATCTATACTTTTAATCATAAAAGCATAAGAAAAGGAAACAATACCCAGATTACTTTCTTTTTCATTTACAATAAGATTGAATGCCCCTGTTAGACTTTTACTATTTAATGTGAGTAAATATCCCAGCAACTTTTCAACTATTGTAACATTAAAAATCAGATTTGCATAGATATCTATGATAAATGTATTATCTTTGGAATTAATAACATTGATATTTACAATGCTTTTATCAAAAAATGTACCTATTTCCCCATTATCGTGGATAAAAATAAATTTTTCTATCTCTTCTTCCTTCTTCCCTTCGGAAAGAATTTCCAATATTTCATTTCTTAACTTTTCGAATTCGCTATTTTTTTCCATTCGATGACCTGTCAATTATAGACACTTTATTATGTTTTATAGATATTAGAATTTTAGTTACACCTTTCTCAATAAATAAATTAACTATAGGAAGAGAAATATAATCATCGATAAGTTTATTTACTTCTCTCCTGCCTCTGTCCATTTTTATTGCTTCTGCTGCAATATGCTTCAATACATCATCGGAATATTCTATATGAATATTATATTCTTTTGATATTCGATTAATCACAGTCATTATATTCGATCTTGCTACTTTTTCAAGGTGCTTCGGTTTTAATTTTTCAAACGGTATTATATCATCAATACATGTCAAAATAGATCGTTGTATACCTCTAAGATAATTTTCATCAGAAGATTTTGCAGATTTAATAAATCCGATATTATCATGTTTTTCGGATAATTTATCCGATGGTATAAATATAATCGTGTGTTTTGAAAAACTATGATTTTCACCATCACTACCTGCAAAACTTCCCTTATTTAAAGCATCGGATAGAAAATTCGCAACTGAGGGATGAGCAAGATCTATTTTATTAAAAACTACTACTCCTCCGAAGTTACCTGTATTTCTTTTATCCTTGATATTTTGTGATAATAGATTTAAGAACTTATCAAAATCCCATGCATCCTGATAAAGATCCATATCTATATTCAATAAATTATACTCATTCTCTGAGAAATATTTTGCCACTGCTTTCGCCATCGAATATTTACCGGTTCCTATCGGACCTACAAACAGAAAAACACCATCCGGCCTTTCCGGTTTTAAGTCCAATCCCAGTTTTACCATTCTTAATATGCTCATAATTTTTTTACAAGCTTCGGATTGCCCGGGTATTGTCCTTTTAGCATATTTATCTAAAAGATTAAGAGATTTAATAATATTATATTTCCTCTCATCATATCCTATTTTAATCATTTCCATCTCAAATTTATTAATTTTTTCTCCGTAATCTTTTAGCAATTCCTTTATGTTATTCTCCTTAATCAATGCACTGAACAATTCCGGAGGTGTAACTTTTTTATTCCTATTTTTATCCCTTATTTTTACGGCAATTTTAAGTACTTTCTGAATCTCTTTTGTAATAATAAGAGTGTTACTTGAAGATTCCTTCTTGAAATTTCCATTATTTTTTATCATCTTTATAATAGTATGAGCCGGTAATATATATTTTAAAAAATTATTTTCTTTTTTCAAGAATGCCCATAAAAGATGATATGAACCCATTCTTCCTCTATATTGTAAAGAAATATATTTTGCTTCATTGAATATTTCAATCGAACCTTCTGAAAAATTTTTTATAATTTCACTTTTATCTTTCATTATATAATACCTTCCAATACAATGTAATATCTACTATCCTTACTATTTAAATCTAACTCATATTTCGATGATATGTCAAACCGTTTTTCGATTATCCAATAATTCATCGAAAAACCAATCAACTTTTTGATATCATATTGGTCATAAATAATGGATGCGTTAAATCCGGAAAGATTGATGTTGCCTGACAAATTGTATGAAATAAACGAGCCATTTGTTAAACTATTATATTGGATTTCAAATAAGAAATCCAGAAAATATAAATTTATAAATGTAAATCCTCCGAATACATTATAACCATCCGAAGAAATATTCCAGATTGTATCTTTATTCCCGCCATAAGCCGATATTTTAAATATTTCATTCACATTCAAAGCAGATGAAAATAATTTAAATTTAGATTGGTTCTCTCCTACAATTGCATTGATTCTAAATGAATTATTACCAAACGGAACATCGAAGCCAACTTCCATCCCATTAATTCTGTTATTCAAAAAATAATTGTTAAAAATAGGATAATGCATCATTGGACTATTAACGACGGATCTGGGAAGGGAATATGAAAAAGATGGTATAAATCTCCCGAAACTCATATCAAGAATATTGGCATTATAGAGAAATACTGCATCAAGCAGATGAAATCTGAAATCCGTATATTTTACATAAGGGAATAATGTATCACCTTCGAATTGGGTAAATTCACACTGTGTAACAATGCGTAGATCGTTTGCAATATTATCAGAATATTTCGCTCTAAGTGAATAGAGGGAAAATCTGCCGTTATCAAAGAATTCCGAAGAAAGTGTAGTGGAATAACCGATTTTTGTATAAACCTTGAAATTATTACTATCAAAGGAATATAAGCAAGATGGCAACAAAAATAGAAGTAT
>JAGLYS010000067.1 GCA_023132105.1 Caldifarciminota bacterium | reverse complement strand
AAGTGAAGCAATCCCACAAGAGTAAATATAGATTGTTTCTTCGTTTCACTCCTCGCAATGACAATTTCCTGAATTTACAGTTTACGATTTACGGCTTTTGCTATTTGTTCCTTTACTTGTAACTTGTATATATCTATCTGTAAAAATAATGTATTTAGTCTTTACAATATTTGTAAATTTATTTATACTATTTTCATGGTTAAGAAAGAATTGCATTCTCTTAAATGGTCTGCAATATATCAAGTACTTACAAGTGGTATTTCTTATATTACATTAATAATTCTTGCAAGACATTATGGTCCGAAGCATTATGGGATTCTCATATTTGGTTTTACACTTCTTGAATTTCTAAAGATAATAAGTGACCCTGGCATTTCTATTTATAATATAAGTATATTCTCCCGGGTTAAAAACAAATCCAATTATATAGTCCAATCCTTTTATGCCAAATTGATCTTATCATTATTTGGGTTTTTATTGTTTTCCATTGGAATTATATTATATCCTACGGTTTATGAAATTAAAGTTATTCTTTTTGTTTTTGCATTATCCGTATTCCCTGTTATTTTTGATAGCAGATGGATATTCCAGGGTGATTTGAAAATGAATTATTCTTTCTTTTCAAGGGCTGTTTTTAGAATAATATTTTTACTCTTTGTAATTCTTGCCTATTTTCTTAAACTTGATTATTTTTTTATTCCATATCTTTTATTTTTAGCTTCAATTATTGGTTTTTTGACCTCCTTTCCACTGGTTCATAGACATTATGGCAATTTAAAAATTCGAATAAAAGAACTCAAATACTTTAAAGAAACTTTAATTAAAATCATTCCTATAGGGATTAATCAAATATTACTACCTGCCAATAATATATTAACTATATTAATACTTGGTTATCTTCTAAAATCCAATGATGTTGGACAATTTGGAGCCGCATATAAATATTCCCTTTTCCTTTCCGGTTTATTATCAATTGTTTTAAATTCACTACTTCCTATAATATCCCGATTTGATTCCAACAGATTAATGTTCTATAAATACTCCAGGTTCTATTGGAATATACTTTTATTATTTATTTTTTCAATAATAGCACCACTAATGATTTATACGGATTTTATCTTTAAATTCCTTTATGGAAAAGAATACATTTTCTCGATTAATCTTGCTAAGATATTAACATTTTCTGCTATACTATATGCTTATATACATTTTATCGGATATCAGTTAATAAGTAAAAGGAAGCAAAAGTATTACACATCGGTTCTAAGCCTTGGCTTTATAGTAAATGTTTTCTTCCTCTTAATCCTAATCCCAAGATATGGTATTTATGGAGCAGGTTATTCAATATTGATATCAGCAATTACCTCTTCCCTCTTGATGCTATATTACGAAAATAAATTTCTTGTTAATAGAATTTCCGATAAAATCAATGCTCTGGTAATTATATGTTTTTCCCTAATAGCAACAAATATAGTATATATTTATTATAAAAGCATTTTAGGATTTATTCTATCCATATTTATAACCGAACTTTTTAATGTTATATATTTGATGTTGATTCCTCAATTAAGATATACTATGCAAAATGATAAATCGATTGAATATATATAGTAATTCCCTTATTCTCTCCTTTTTATATTTTATTTCTGTTTCAGCGTATTTCAAACCTGATCTTGGTTTTTTTTATGAAATCAGACCTATATTATACATACTAATTACAGTAATTGTAGTTTATGATATATTTCGTAGAAAATATACTATAAGGAATATTGACAGAACATCTTTATCAATCATTGTAATTTTTCTATTAATACAATTTGTTTCCATTTTCTACAGTTACTCACATATAATTTCTATACAACTATTTATAACCAATATGCTTTTAATATCCGTATCTATAATTTATATTCTAAATATTAACAAAACCGATATCAATAATTTTTTCATATATGTTCTTACCATCAACACTTTTATATACCTAATTTCCCTTTTCCTATTTATATTCAATTATCATCTTGTTACAACTACCAGATTTGGATTAATTACATTTACAGGTATTTTTATGGGAAAGCAGATAGGTATCCTGAGTCTTTTGACAATCTTTTCGATTGATATTATAAAGAAATTCAATCATAAACCTAATATCTTACAACTTAAAATTATGAACTATATATATATATTATCTGTTGTTTTTATCCTCCTCTCATTTTCAAGAGCTATTTTCCTTGCTCTTCTTGTCTATTGGGGAATGAAAATGTCATTCGAACAAACATTTAATCGTAAATTACTACTATATATTCTCCTTCTTGCCTTTATTGTAACTATATTTATTTTCAAACCTTTTAATGATCAAATCAAATATCTCGTTTCAGACAGAGAATATTTTATAAATTATGCATCACACATATATAAATCCTATATTTTAAAAGGTAATGGTTACGGTTGTGGTAAATTTCTCACTTCCTTACCAATTGCAGAAAAGTATATAAGATCCGATCTAATGGGAAAACAATTTCATAATAGTTATCTCGAAATATTTTTTGATACGGGTATTTTTGGGTTATTATCATATATTGCAATATTTATTATATTCTATATAAAATCGACAATAAAAAAAATGTATGTTATTCTGTCAATGGTTACTGCATTTTTAATTTATAATTTATTCTCCTCTTCTCTTGCCTATCCAAGTTCATTAAGTTATTTCTTTACATTTTTTTTAATACTATTCGGTATATTTAAACCTGATAAGCGTTTGGATAATTATAACAATGACTCAGAAAATAGAAGAGAAAATCGCCACGAATTCACGAATTTATAACAAATTTCACTAAGAGAAGAGAATAATTTTTTGCTTTAATTTCACTAATTTAAGCCAATTTCACGAATGAGAAGGAGATATTTTTATTTTTAATTACACGAATTGGGACAAAATACACGAATACCGGGGAATAGACGTCAGACACCAGACTTCAGCTGAGAAGGGAGTGGAATAAATAAAAC
>JAGLYS010000066.1 GCA_023132105.1 Caldifarciminota bacterium | reverse complement strand
AAAAAATATCTCCCTCTCTTAGTGAAATTAGTTATAAATTCGTGCATTCGTGGTGGTTCTCCCTCTCTTCCCTTCCTCTCGGCTGATGTCTGGTGTCTGGCGTCTGATGTCTATTTCTCTTTATTTGTGAATTAGTGGTTATATCTTCCCTTCCTCAGTATTGATTTAGCATCTCATACCAGATCCCGAATGATTTCTGTGTCTCTTGACTAATGAAAATATTTCTCCTATAATCCACATATGAAGTTGAAATCCGCAATCCTATTTATTACTTTAATTTTCACAGGATGTGCATATTTCAATATTTATTATAATGCTAAATCCTATTATAATTCAGCATTGAGTGAGAAAGAAAAAAACCCAAGCAGTAACACTTATAAGATTAAAGCAGATAGCACAATTCAGAAAACAGCGAAACTAATTCAATATTATCCACAATCAAACCTTGTTGATGATGCACTTCTTCTTATGGCAAAAGCTTATATGTTAAAAAATGAAAATGAAAAGGCACAAAAAAAATTAAATGAGATTGAAATATATTACGGTAATTCCAATATAATTGATGAAGTCCATTATCTCTATGCATTACTCCTCTATTATAGAAAAGAATTTTCCTTATCTCTTTTAAAATTGGAACATATCGAAAAAAGCAAAAAACTGACGGATGATATTATAGTACTTAGGGCAAAGTGTCTTATCTCATTGGACAGTACCGAAAAAGCAATCGATTTACTTGAAACATCTCTGAGTAGAAAGGGATCTATTGAAAAACAAGTAGATATATATCTCTTCCTTGGTGATCTTTATTTGGAAAATTCTAATTATATAAAAGCAGATGAATACTATCATAAGATTCTTAAATTAAATCCTGCCAAAGACATACAGTATACGATGCTCGTTAAAATTTCTTCGATTAAGACCGATGAAGGGAAATATGATGAAGCACTTAACTCTCTAATGAAATTAAAAGAGATGTCACATACTCAGGATATGTATAATACAATAAACCTCGAAATTGCAAGAATTCATTCGAAACTCAGAGAAAATAAAAAAGCTACCGATATATATACAGATATTATAAAAACTACAAGAATTGATTCCGTTAAAGTGAAAGCCATTTATAATAAAAGTTTGATTGAAGAAAAAGAGGATAATTATACCGAAGCTTTACAAACATTAAAAAATATCAATGGAATTAATTCAAAGGATTCATTGTATTTCTTATGCGAAAGGAAATTGAATTCCCTTATGGAGCTGAACAGATATATTGAAATGGATTCATTGAAATCCGACTCCTTATCCGTCGATTCACTTGTTAAAATAAATCTTAG
>JAGLYS010000065.1 GCA_023132105.1 Caldifarciminota bacterium | reverse complement strand
TTCTCTTCTCTTAGTGTAATTTGTTATAAATTTGTGAATTCGTGGTGGTTTCCCCTCGCTCTCTGTTATCTCTCTGACGTCTGTCGTCTATTCCTTATTATTCGTGCAATTCGTGGCTATGCCTCCCCTTCTTTTGACAAGTTTGAGAAAGCAGACGACTGTCCCCATTCTATCTACTTGTAAATATTAAAAATTCCATTATAATATATTTTATGAAAAGGATTATGATATTTTTATTGTTGCTTATATATTCAGGGATAGCATTTGGTATAAACATTAATGAGTCCGCATTAAAAGAGATCAAGAAGCATCCTGATAAAGATATTGCGAGTTTTATAGTCCTGGGAGATAGCAGAAATAGCGATTCCATACCAGAAGGACAGTTTGGGAAAGGGGATTCCATACTCATAAAAATCGTAAGAAGTATTAATAAAATACCTAATCCCCCCGAATTCGTTATACATTCGGGAGATCTTGGCATAAGAGGATATAAATACGAATATATTAGATATAGATCGATTATAGATTCTTCGAAAATCCCATGGCTTTCGGTTCGCGGCAATCATGAACTGTATTCGGATAGTGCCACATATTATTTCAATGAAATTATAGGTGATAGTGATTATGTTTTCGACTGGAATCGAATAAGGTTTATTATGTTGTCCAATTGTCACCAAAAGCATATGAAAGGGAAAAACTATAGTGATTATTTTATTTCAAAATATCAGTTGATATGGTTTGATAGTCTTTTAAGTGATGCAAAGAGACTGGGAATTACCCCTGTTTTGATTGCACATGTTCCCCCGTGTATCGATACGCTTTATACAAATCACTGCCTTGGTGATGAGAAAAGTTATCCGAAACCTAATATCGAAAAGAGTAATGTAAAACCCTTTAAGCAACTTCTAAATTATTACGATGTTCCACTTGCCGTTTTCGGACATATTCATCACTATGATAATTTTATGCATCAGGGAACCAGATTCGTTATATCAGGAGGTGCAGGTGCTCCTATGTATAAGAAATTCAAGAGGGGTGATGCTTTTTACCATTATATTTTAATGGAAAAATATGGTTCGGATTCGATAAAAGCTACTGTTCTGGATGAGGATGGAGTGGAAGTCGATAAGAAATATAATTTTACTGTTAAACTTAATACTAAATTAGAATCTGTCTCGTTAAAATATAATAGAGAAATTAAAAATGACACACTGACTTTGGTATTCGAAAATCCATTGGTAAGATATATTTCTTTAAAAAGATTTTTAGGTAAAGTATATTATTGTGATACAATTATCAAGAAAATCGTAAAGATACCTGTTAAAAAATGGCATTATTATCAATATAAAATTACAACCGGTAATAGTGTCAAAAAAGGATCATTCTTTTATCATTGATACAAATTATATTACTATATTTTGATATTTTTTAATGATGTGAAGAAAACAATAAGATACATTAAATATAGAACTAAAGAGGAAATCAATGTACTATTGTGTCTAAAAAACACAAAGAAAATTCCTTTAATCTCAAAAATATTTATTGTTATTGCAATAGCTTATGCATTATCACCAATAGATATAATTCCTGATTTTATCCCGATAATCGGTTTACTCGATGATTTATTGATAATACCTTTATTGATAGGGTTATCATATCTGTTTATTCCAAGATATATATTAAAAGAATGTAGAAAAACAGTAAGGAGAGAATTTATATGAGAATAATTTATTTTATCTTGATATTTTTCACTTTATACAATCAAATTTCAGCTAAAAACTTTTCGAGAGCCGGGAAAAATATTAATAACATTAATGATATAACATCTATGACAGGTGAGGATGGCATATGGGTGGAATCACTTTTGAAATATATACCCCAATCGGATATTGTTGAAATCGACAGGCAATTTGTCGAATCGGACTTTAATGCAATTAAAAAGGCAAAAAAGCAGTTGGTTTGGAGTAAAAAAGTCCCAGTTCTGCTATTTTATCGTTATATCCTTCCTTATAGGGTTTCTCAGGAACCGTTGAATAAGTTTAGATCCATATATTCCGATACGCTTCTTGATCTTATTGATGGAATAGATGATATGCATAATGCCGCAATAAAAATAAATGAATGGGTTTTTATACATATGAGGTATAAACCAACCTATGGATGGGATCAAAGTCAAATAACAACCATTAAGAGAGGATTCGGAAGATGTGAAGAGATGACTTCACTTCTTATTATGGCACTTAGATCGGTTTATATTCCTGCAAGGCATGTTTATGCACCATGGTGGCCTTTTACCAATAGTAATCATTCCTGGGTAGAGGTTTGGTATAATGGCAAATGGCATTTTATTGGCGGAGGGGAAATGACGGATTTCGGCAGTACATGGTTTACCAATCCGACAAAGAGAGCTGCATTGGTTAAATGCTCGGCATGGGGAAAGGTAGATTCGGATAAAGAACCTGCATTTCGCATCGATTCGATGTATTCCATTATGAATGTCACAAAGAATTATACGATTACAAAAAATATGAATGTATATGTACATAATAAATTTAATTTACCTGTTGATAGTGCGGATGTTTCGATTTATGTTTATAATTATTCCGCCTTCAGAAAAATAGAAAGCGGGAAAACGGATAAAAAAGGTAATTATTCGATTTGTATAGGTAAAACCGATTTACTGATTGTGGTTTCAAAAGATAGTCTTATGACCTGGTCGATTGTAAAAGGAGATCAGGATTCCGTATCCTTAAACCTAAAGAATATAGCATTTAAAGACACTTCCTTTTGGTTTTATACAATACCTAAGGCGAAATATAAAAAGAAAGTCAGGAAATATAAACCGGATAAAAGCTTATACTCTACTCAAAAAATACACCTTTCGAATCTTTCTCCCATAAGAGAAAATTTCAAGATTTCTATGATAGATAAAAACGACAGCTTATTAATAGATTTAATCGATAGGGCAAGAGGTAATCATAAGGATATATTAAATGTATATGACAGTTTAAATAATAATGAAGATAAAAAAGATTTTATTAAAATTCTTTCTTCTATAGATACAAAAGATTTAGTAACTATCAACTCGGGGGAAATAATCAGATATTTGAATTGGTATAAAGGAATAAAGGGAAATATAGGTTCTATAAGTGATTCTATAGCAATAAATTATTTATTAAAGCCAAGGGTATATTATGAAAGTTTTAGCATATATGAGGATACTTTATTGCAATTATTCCCAAACTCGGATGGGGATAATATCGATAGTATAGTGAAAGCTGTTATTGATTATGTAGATACTAATATCGATACGATACAGGATAGATATAAAAGCAGGTTCGGAGGGATACTAAATCCTATTCAGATACTTAAAGGTAAAATTGCCAGACCAGTTGAAAAATCTATTCTCGAAGTATGCATATTAAGAAGTAAGGGAATTCCCGCCAGATTGAGCTATGATGCGAAAGCTCTTGAATATTTCAATAAAAAATGGGAGAGTATATCAAGAGAAAAGGGTGAGGAAAGAGAATTATATAATCTTAAAATTGTTTTTTATGACAATGAAAAAGAGGAACTTCAACGATTGCGTTATTATTATGATTTTACATTAAATCGATTTCAAGACGGTGAATTGATTTCTCTTGAGCCGGATATATCCGATGACAAAGATACAAATAGTGTGGATTTAGTACCCGGTGAATATATACTGATTTCCGGCTGGAGAAATGTTAACGGGGATACATATGCAAGATTAAACAGGATTGACCTTAATAATGATTCGTTAATAAAGAAAATCGAATGTGGTATACCGTATATAAATATTGAAAAAGGTATGTTAATAAGTAATGATTTAAAACTAAAAGATAATTTTAAATTAATTGATATTCAGGGGATGAAATTGAATAAAAAGGATTTATATACGGGAGAAAAAATAGTAATTATATTCGATGCACATTCCGAAGCATCTATATCCACGCTTTTAAGACTTAAAAGTGTGAAAAAATTATGTGATGGAAAGATAATATTTATCTCCGTGTCGGATAAGCAAAGTACAATTGATTTCTTGAAAGATTTGGATATTGATTGTAGAATTATTATTAGCAGCAAAGATGATGTAAAAAAGATTTTTAGAGCGGATGAACTTCCATCCGTTTTTATGATTAAAAAAGGTGAATTGATTTTTTGGATTAACGGATTGAATCTGATTTTGGATAAAATAATAAAGGAATTTGGGGACTGAGAATGAGAAGGGAAGGGAGAGATCTACCACGAATTCAC
>JAGLYS010000064.1 GCA_023132105.1 Caldifarciminota bacterium | reverse complement strand
ATATTATAATTATAAATAACCCATATATATCAAAAAGTCAAGTAAATTTGTCATTCCTTAAGCTCTCTTCTCTCGGTAATTCCCTGTATTAGCGTGTATTTATCAAGATAGTTTATATTGCTTCCATAAGGTAATCCTACAGATGGTTTTGTAATTTTTGTATTATATTTTTTTAATAATTCATATAAATAAGATGAGGTTACCTCCCCTGATGTATTAGGGTTTAATGCTAATATTATCTCATTAACATTATTGGATTTTATTCTATCAATTAAAGGTTTAATATTTAAATTTTCCGGATTTATATTCTCGAGAGGAGAAAGATGTCCCCCTAATATATGATATATTCCATTAAAATGACATGTTGACTCGATATGGTATAGATCTTCAATGTTCTCAACTACCAATATAATCGAATGATCTCTGCTCTTATTGCTGCAGATTGAACATATCTCATTTGTAGTAGGATTACCACACAATTTACAGGGGTGAAGCTTCTCTTTTATATCAAGAAGAAGATTAGCAAGATTTTCAATATTTTCTATATCCGATTTGATGGTGAAAAAGGTAAATCTTTCTGCTGTTCGCTTCCCAACCCCTGGAAATATTTTGAATGCTTCTTGCAATTTATCAATTAAATTCATTTTACAAAAGGAAAACCAGGAATATCGATAGGGAATTGTCTCATTTTTTCTTCTGTTTTATTCTTTACCTTTTCTTGAATAGATTGAATACATGATATTAATAACCCTTGAAGAATTTCCTTTTTCTCTATCTTAAGTAATGAATCATCAATATTAATCGATTTGATATCACCCTTTCCGTTAGCTGAAATATTTATCAAACCTCCACCTATAATACTTTCGATAGTTTCTTTTTCTAATTCTTCATTAATGCTATTGATTTTATTTTTCAGTTCATCGACTTTTTTAAACAGGTCGTTAAGCATTGTCTCTCCTTATCTCTTCGATTTCTGCATTAAATACTTTCTTTATAAGATTCAAATTATTATCTTCCTTTTCTATATTTTCTGACACGCTTTTTGATACACCAATTACTATTTTGTATGTCCCACTAAAAAATTGATTGATTAGTTTTTGAAAATTACTGAAATAATCCTTTAATAGCATATCTTTATGGATTTCATTCTTTGTTACTATACTAATTACATTCTTATCAATTGATACTAAATTCGTATCGATTAGAAAAGGGTGAAGTCGGGGGGAATTATCATCAACATATTTAAGGAAGTCATCCCATTTATTAGGATCAGATATTGGGATTGCATTATTGTTGGATATATTATTTTTATCACAATGCTCATTTGTCTTTTTTATCGGTTTATAATTGCTAATTTGCGAATTTTCGGAGTTAATTATATATGTGTCAATGTCAATAAATTTATCCAGATTAGAAATGAAAATTAGTTTAATTTCAAGGTATATAGAAGAAATGGGTGTGTATTTAATATTGCTTTCGATTTCAAATAATGTGTTAATTGTAGCAATGAGCGATATCTCGGAATAATTTGTATACTCCTTTAAGGAGCTAATTACATCATCAGAAAATCCATTAATACTGTTGTTAGATAATTTTAACTGATATATTATTCTATAAAGTTTTATTAGTTGCTGTAGAAAAAGAGATATGTCATATCCGGAGTTATAAATCGTATTTACGATATTTGAGATACCTGAGCTATTTTTCTCATTAATATGTTTTAGTAGTGCTTTGAAAATCGAAAAATCGGGGATACCCGACAATCTATTAACCGTATCCGTAGTAATTTTATCCTCGGAAAACGAGAATGCTTTATCAAGAAAACCTTCCGCATCTCTTAAGCATCCATCGGAAAGATTGGCAATTTTTAATAAAGCGTCTTCATCAATATCTATCTTTTCATTATGTGAAATGCTTTTTAATTGATTCGTAATCTCAAGAATTGTAAGTCTCCTAAAATCAAATCTTTGGCATCTGGATATAATAGTTTCAGGAAGTTTATGTGGTTCTGTTGTTGCAAATATGAATATAACATGGGCGGGTGGTTCTTCGAGAATTTTAAGTAAAGCATTGAATGCTTCACGAGTTAACATATGGACTTCATCGATAATATATATTTTGTATTTACTTCTTACGGGTGAGAAGTAAATATTTTCCTTTAATTCTCTTATCTGATCAATTCCCCGATTGCTTGCACCATCTATTTCAATAACATCGGGATTTATCCCTTTCTGTATTTCAATGCAATTTGTGCATTCTTGACAGGGATTTTCCTTTGGTCCGGATTCACAATTTAAGGACATTGAAAGTATTCTTGCAGTAGATGTTTTTCCCGTTCCTCTTGGACCTGTAAAAAGAAAGGAATGTGCTATTCTGTTTTTCTTTATAGCATTTGCAAGTGTAATTGTAATATGTTCCTGTCCTATTACCTCTTTGAATGATTTTGGTCTGTATTTTCGTGCAAATACAAGATAACTCACTATTTAATCCTCGTTTTAGCATTAGATATTGAAAAAGGGCAGCGAACCAGAGCCATCTTACCGTTGTTACCTCTCGGTCCTGGCGGGGTTTGACAGATAATTCCTGCCCATATAATTTCATTTGTAGTGGAGCAGAGCGGAATCGAACCGCTGACCTTCTCCGTGCGAGGGAGACACTCTCCCATCTGAGCTACTGCCCCTACGGGCAATAAAATAGCAGAATAAAAATGATTTGTCAATTATTTATTCTCTATTGTTCGAATAGCTTTTGCAGGATAACCAAAAGCTATTACATTATCAGGTATATCTCTTGTCACAACACTACCTGCTCCGATTATACTGTTCTTTCCGATTGTGATACCGGATAGTATAGTAACACTGGTTCCTATTGATGCTCCCTTTTTAACTATGGTTTTTTCTAATATCCAATCTTTTTCTGTTTGAAGACGACCGTTTTTAGCTGCACGGGGATACTTATCATTGATAAACGAGACATTGTGCCCGATAAAGACTTCAGATTCAATTGTTACCCCTTCACATATGAATGTATGAGAAGAGATCTTACAATTATTTCCTATATTTACCCCCTTCTGTATTTCAACGAATGTCCCGATTTTCGTATTATCACCTATTGTACATCCATATATATTTACAAAATCATATATCTTTACATTATTTCCCAATTTAACATCTACAATATTCTGAAATTTCATCAATAGGCTCCTTCTTTTTGTATAACAACAGGTATTGTTTTCAATAAAATAATAAAATCAAGTAATAGTGACCAATTCTCTATATAATATATATCCAAAATTACCATATCATCGAATTTAACTCTACTTCTCCCGTTTATTTGCCAGAAGCCTGTTATTCCGGGTTTAACTCTAAGTCTTTTTTTATGCCAATCCCTATAAATACTAACCTCATATCCAATCGCTGGTCTTGGTCCTATTATACTCATATTCCCTTTCAAAACATTAAATAATTGTGGTAATTCATCAAGACTTGTTTCCCTTAATATCCTGCCTATTTTTGTAATTCGAGGATCACCATTTATTTTGTAAACACTATCATCATTTTGTTCCAGTATAAATTTCTCGATATATTGCTTATGAGTAATATGCCTGGAATCGGAATACATTGACCTGAATTTATACATTACAAAAGGTTTGCCATCCTTTCCCACTCTTTCCTGTTTAAAGATAACAGGTCCCTTTGAATTTAATTTTATAAGATATGAGACAAATATCATTAGAGGAGATAACATTATAATACAGAAAAGAGATATTAAAATATCGAATATCCTCTTTATAGCAAGATAGATGTTTTTACCACTATCTGATGTGAGATTAATTATTGGTAATCCACTTAATGATGTTGTATTACGACTATCAACAATATCAAAAAAATCGGATATAAGATATATGGAAATATTATTATTTCTGCATTTTGTTATAAGTTTTAAAATATCTTCCTCCTTATTCTTATCCAATGTTATTATGCCCGTATTTATATTGTATTTATTAATAATTTTATTGAAGTTTTCAAGTGTTCCTATGATATGATCATCATAAAAACCGTTTTTCTTTCCTATAACACCTTGCAATATAAATTTATTTTTGTCAAGACTTTTAATATAATCAACGATATATCCGGTTTTCTCAGTATTCCCGATAATAGCAATCCTGCAAACATCTATACCTTTTCTAAGATAAAATGCTATAATTATTGGAGCAATATAAAGTTTCTCAAAAAGGACAAGAGCGGTAAAGATAAAAAAGCTATATATGATATCA
>JAGLYS010000063.1 GCA_023132105.1 Caldifarciminota bacterium | reverse complement strand
TTACACTTGTTATGCTTAATCAAGCACTTGGAACAAATAATGTAATTGAGGTTATGACAAAATCACAGATTTTTGTGTTTGCTATCTTTACCGTATTTTATGTCCCATGTGTTTCGACAATAGCAGCCCTGAAAATGGAACTTGGGTGGAAGAAAATGACAATAATAACAGTAACAACACTTCTTGTAGCGATTATACTAGCATTAATTGCCAGAATAACCGGTCAAATGTTTTTATAACAATACTTTATTGATTTAAAGCAAATAACAATGAAATCATGAAAATAGCAGTGCCTGCCAGTATTAATATATACTTATTGGGTAAATTCTTTCTGCTATCTCTTTTGGAGAGTTTAATTTTAAGGTTTTCATTTTCATTATTTATAGAGTATTGCCCCGTTGAGGGGTTTGTCAGATAAAGAATAGTTTCTTTTGCATCACAGGAAAATTTTTGTTCGCCTTTATTCGGAAAATATATAATATTTGCATCTATATATATCATTTTAACCCAATCTGCTATTTTACACCTTACTTTTAATTGTTGATATTTGACGGGTGTTAGATTCAGAGAAGATAAACTATTTTCGCTAAGAAACTCCAGTGCTTCCTGAGGGAAACAACTTACGGTAACAGATAAGTTTTCGAGAAAAACATTCAAAATAGATGAGTCACAATTTTCTTTCAATTTAATTGTATAAATAATTTCGAATTCTTTTCCTATTGTCGGATTATTATTTGTTAATATTAAATGTGTTTCGAGAGATTCTTTTATAATACTTTGTATGTCATTATCACAGAATATAATGAATGGAATTAATATAAATATATAAATAATGATCGTTAATTTGCAAATTCTTTTCATATAAATTCCTTTTGTTTATTATATTCTTAATGAAAAATTTGTCAAGAAATATTGCCCCCGCTTCTATTCTAAATTATTGACATATATGGTGTGTTGTGGTATTTTACCAACATGGAACTTAAGAAATTCAGATATTTTAATCCAGTAAATATATACTTCGGGGATAATATAGAAAAGGGGATAAAAGAATTTATAGAACTATATGGGAAGAATATAATTATCGTTACGGGTAAAAAATCTCAGTTCGAAAATGGTAACTATCAAATAATTTCTAATATTTTAAAACAATACAATGTTGATTTCACACTATGGAACAGGATATCTCCGAATGCAAGGTATGATGAAATCGATGAAACAATTTCTCTAAAAGGAAATTATAATAGTATAATAGCACTTGGTGGAGGAAGTGTTCTTGATTCGGCAAAATGCATAGGTGCAGTGATAAGAAATCGCAAGGATATAAGATCATTGTTGAATGACGGTGATTTTGATAATCTGCCTATTCTTGCAATTCCAACAACAGCAGGCACTGGAAGTTCCGTTACTCAATATTCGGTGCTTATGGATAAAAATAATAATGACAAGAGAGGATTTGCTCACAAAACATTTTTTCCAGAAACTGCTATAATTTCACCGGGTTTTACTATGTCAATGCCTGCTAAACTAACAGCAAATACGGGTTTAGATGCATTGACACACCTAATCGAATCATATCTTTCTACAAGAGCTAATCCCATATCAGATATAATGGCTCTAAAAGGGATAAAGTTAATAAAAGAGAATTTGTTCGCAGCTTATAGTGAATCTGAAAACGGAGATGCCCGAACGAATATGGCAATGGCTTCACTGCTGGGAGGATTGGCAATCTCTCAAACAGGAACAATTCTACTTCATGCCCTTGGATACCCTCTTACAATTTACTATGATATCCCACACGGGCTTGCCAATGCTATAATGTTAATACCATTTATTGAATTTATGGAGAAAATAAAAGTGAAGAGACTTCACGATATTCTTTCCATTTTATCTCTACCCGAATTAAAAGATATGTTCGATAAACTAAATATAAAAACCGGTTTAAAGGAATATGGCATAGGAGAGGATATTATCGATGTTTTTACAAACAATGTAATGGATAAAAAAAACCTAAAATCCACACCATTTGAAATTAACGAAGAGGTTGTAATAAAACTTTATCGAAAAAGCTTATGAAGAATGTAAAAATTATCGCTATTGATCTTGACGGAACACTTATTTCAAGTGAAACGAATTATAAAATTTCAAAAACGAACATAAGAGCATTAAAAAAAGCTATTGAAAGAGGTATTCACATTGCAATCATAACGGGAAGAAATAACCTCTCTGCTCGTATGGTTCTTGATGAAACGGGAGATAATATAATAAAGAATCTACCGTTAAGTCTTCAAAATGGTTCGATATTAATAGAGGGCAATACGGGAACACTTCTAAAGGCATATGATCTTGATAAGAATGTTGCAAGAAGTATTATTCGGGATATGAGAAACGAAGATATAGGTATTATGCTTTATGACAACATAGAAAGAGGACTTAGTATTTTTGTAGAGAAAAGGGAATTTAATATTGCCATAGAAAGTTATTTACAAAGCAGAGAGAAGAGGATTAGTGATGAACGAGCTGTTGTCCGGGTAAATAGCATAGAGCAAATCCTTGACTTTAACCCGATACAAATTGCAACAATAGATAGAGAAACAATAATAGATAAATTTATTAAGATACTTGATAGCAGATACAAAAATCTTGTAAAAGTAATTAAAACAGGATCCTATCTGAATGATGGAAACTGGTGGTGGGTAGAGGTATTCAATAAATCCTGTTCGAAAAGACAGGGGTTAAAGGATATTTGTGAATTGTATAATGTTGATGTTGACAACTCTGTTTATATTGGAGATAATTTCAATGACATCGAAGCTATGCAGCAAGCTGGTTTTAGTATTGCCGTTGAAAATGCACCTGAAGATATTAAAAAGATATGTAATATGGTTGTAAGAAGTAGCAATAATAATGGTGTTGCCGAAGCAATAGATTTTATATTAGGGGGCAATATATGAAGATTCTTATAATCTCAGATACACATGATAATATGGAAAATTTGGAATTGTTAATGAATAAATATTTAAATAGAAAACCTGATTATATAATACATCTTGGTGATATCGATTCACCGTTTATGATCCCTATACTCGGAAAATTGAATATAGAAGGATTACTAATCAAAGGGAATAATGATGGCGATACGGATTATCTCGGGGTTAAATGCTTCGAAAATAATATAAAATTCGTATGCCCCCCTTATCATTTAGAACTTGAAGGGAAGAAATTCTTATTAACACATAAACCATTGGATGAAAAGAAATTTGTGAAAAAGGGGATAGATTATTATCTATTCGGACATACACATATATCTGTTATCGAACGGGGGGAAAACGATATATTGAGAATTAATCCGGGTACACTTGGAGGACATCTTACAGGGAAGTGTACCTATGCTATTCTTGACACGGAATTAAATTCAGCAAAAATTTATAATTTATGAAATTTTCTCTTATGACCGATTATATAGCAAGTGGGGATCAACCTAATGCTATAAAAGAATTATCAAACTGGATGGAGAAAGGGGTTAAATATGCAACCCTTCTTGGCGTAACGGGATCTGGCAAAACATTTACAATGGCTAATATAATTCAAAAATTAGGTAGAGCAACAATTGTTATATCCCCTAACAAAACGCTTGCCGCACAACTTTATGGTGAATTTAAAACGCTTTTCCCGGACAATGCCGTGGAATATTTTATAAGTTATTATGATTACTATCAACCGGAAGCATATATACCTCAATCAGATACATATATTGAAAAGGATGCTTCCATAAATGAAGAAATTGACAGATTGCGACTTAAAGCAATGGTAAACTTGTTGTCAAGGAAAGATGTTATTGTTATCGCAAGTGTATCTTGTATTTATGGACTGGGTAGCCCGATAGATTTTACAGAAAAGATATTGAATTTATCGATAGGGGATGAAATAAGTGTCAGGTTCTTATCCGAATATCTTATAGATATCTACTATTCAAGGAATGATATTGAATTTAAAAGGAGAACATTCCGTGTAAGGGGGGATGTTATAGAAATATTTCCTGCTTATGAATATAATGCTTATCGAATTGAATTTTTTGGTGAAGAGATTGATAAAATTACGGTTATTAATCCAACAACAGGGGAATCATTACAGGAAATTGCAAAAATCGGATTATATCCGGTAAAGCAATTTGTTACATCACATAATAGAGTGCTTAATATTATTCCATTAATCGAAAAGGAACTTGATGAAAGGGTAAGATATTTTCTTGAAAGGGATATGCCTCTTGAAGCAGAGCGAATTAAATCAAGAACAAAATATGATTTGGCAATGTTAAAAGAGGTCGGGTATTGCAGTGGAATAGAAAATTATTCAAGATATCTTTCGGGAAGAAAAGAGGGGGAAAGACCTTTTACCATACTTGATTATTTTCCCGACAATTATCTCACAATAATCGATGAATCTCATATTACAGTCCCTCAGGTGAATGGAATGTTTAATGGTGATAGATCAAGGAAAGAGACTCTTGTGAAGTTTGGCTTCAGATTACCTTCATGCCTTGATAATCGACCGATGTATTTCGAGGAATTCGAAAACAAAACAAACCAGGCGATATTTGTATCTGCTACACCACGAGAATTTGAGATTGAAAAATCAAATACACATATCTCAGAGCAGATAATAAGACCAACGGGTCTTGTAGACCCCGAAATCGTTATAAGAAATAAGAAAGGGATGATTGAGGATATTTTGAATGAAATAAGAATCAAGGAAAAAAAGAGAGAACGAGTTTTAATAATAACACTTACTAAAAAAATGTCGGAGGATCTTACGGATTTCCTTCTGGAAAACGGAGTAAAAGCGAGATACCTTCACTCATCTATTGAATCGATGAGAAGGGTGGAAATAATCAGAGATCTTAGACTTGGTGAATTTGATGTTCTTGTAGGGATAAACCTTTTAAGAGAAGGATTAGACCTGCCGGAGGTAAGTCTTGTTATTATACTTGATGCAGATAAGAGTGGATTTCTGAGATCCGGAAGGACACTTATACAGATTATTGGACGAACAGCAAGGCATTGTGCAGGTAAGGTAATTATGTATGCCGATGAAATATCCCCCGATATGAGAATAGCTATTGATGAAACAGAAAGAAGGAGAAATATTCAGACGGAACATAATAAAGCATATGGCATTAAACCTGAGAGTATCGTAAAATCGGTAGATGAAATTATGATGATTTCACAGGTGGCGGGATATAGGATGAGCGAAGAGAAATCAATATATAATAAAGATAGAGTGAAAGGTATGAGTAGAATTGAGAAAATTGAATATTTGAGAGACCTTAAGAAGAAAATGGATAAAGCAGTCGAAATGCTTGAATTTGAAGAGGCAGCTAAAATAAGAGATGAAATATTTGTAATAAGAAAGGAGATAATGAAAAAATGATATTTAAACTGGAAGATAAAGATAAGGAAATTATAGATAGGGCTTTGGATGAGGATATTGCTTCCGGTGATATAACCTCCGAAATGACATTAGATGACAATAAGCCTATGATGGGCGAATTCCTTGCAAAGAGCGATGGTATTATATGTGGTCTTGATATTGCCAGGTACATATTTGAAAAATTAGATAATCATATAGTCTTTAAATCAACAATTGAGGATGGTAAAGAAGTTAAAAACGGAGATATTTTTGCAACAGTTGATGGGCATGTGAAAGCATTACTTAAGGGGGAGAGAACAGCCCTTAATTTCATGCAGAGAATGAGTGGTATTGCAACAACAACAAATCGATATATAAAATTAATCGGAAATATGAACTGTAAACTTCTTGATACAAGAAAAACGACACCGGTTCTCAGGCGTTTTGAAAAATATGCTGTAATATGTGGCGGTGGTTTCAACCATCGAATGGGACTTTATGATATGATTATTATAAAAGATAATCACATTAAGGCAAATGGTGATATAAAAAAAACACTTGACAAGGTTTTCACCCCAAAAATCAATATTCCCATTGAAATTGAAGTTAAAAATCTTGAGGAATTAAAAATTGCTTTGGATTACCCCCTCTTTCGAATAATGATTGATAATTTTTCATTTGATATGATGAAAGAAGCTGTTAGAATAACAAATCATCGTATACCATTAGAAGCATCGGGAGGGATTAATATTGCAACTGTTAATGATGTTTGTAAAACAGGTGTTGATTATGTGTCATGTGGGGCACTTACACATTCGTATAAATCATTAGATATAAGTTTTAATGTTTATGAGAAGTAGAATAATCCTCTGTGCCATACTAATTGTATTGTTTGGATGCGGTAAAAAATCAGGTCCGACAAGTCCTGATATATGGCCTCCTCATGTTTCGGAAATAAAAGGATCCAGAAATATTATATATGTACGCTTTAACGAACCTATTATTTCCGATGGAGTGGATTTGAAATTAATATCTAATGAAGGCGACACCATTAAACCTCTTGATATTATTAGTGATAATATTGATTATTCCATTTCAATATATCTTGACTCTTCTGTTGTTTTTGATTCGCTTTACTTTATGATGAATTCAGTTAAAGACAGTTCTTTGAATGAGATGAAACAGTATGAAAAATACATATCTTTGACTGATACTACGATTATAAGCAAATTCAGGGTAAAAAATGTAAACCTTAATCATATTGCCAACAAACGATATAATATAATTGTTGAATTTTCAATGCCTGTCAAAGACACTTCTATTAATATAATATTTAGCCCGTTTGACACATCACAAAGTAAATGCTCCAGATTAACAAATCACAGTTTTATTATAACACTTACAGATACACCTGTTTCAATAATATTACCTCAATCGATTTTATCATATGATAAAAGAACACTTGATGAACCGTACAAAAGATATTTTAAAAAAGTGGATTTTATAAAAAGGGAATTAAATGTCAAATTTGAGAATCTAATTGATTCCTTTCCTAAATATATAATGTTTATCACGGATTCTTTAATCGATTATACTGGGGTCTCTTCGGATATGGTATTGGATTCTGTTTTTTCAGAATCTTGTACTGTCATTGGTTTTGCAAATATCAATGATGATTACTTAGTGCATACTATGAAGAATATTGTTCCAAGTGATACGATTATAAGATTTATTAAGTATGACACATTAGAAATCAGACTATTTTGGAATAATATTATTGACAAAGTTGGAAAAGAATTATAATATAGATGTATATGTACAAAATAATTGATAAATTATTGCAAAGAGGGGAGTATAAGAAAGCACATAAATTGGTAATTAAAGAACTTTCTTCAACCAAGCGAATTGATAATAAGATTTATTTGCTAAAATCAGCAATCTTTATCTGTTTAAGAGAGCATAATGTTTCTCTTGCAAAAAAGTACTCCGAGCAAATTATTGTATTAGCAGATAAAACAGATGATGTAAGCTTTAAGAGCATAATATATCATATGTATGGGCTAACCCTTTTTAAAACAGGTAATTTAATAGATGCACATATGAATTTAAAAAAATCATTGTATTTATCTCGCCAGGCGAATAATGAAGAATTGGAAGTGAAGGTTTTGGATTCTATAGGAAAATACTATGAAGATGATGGTGAAGTTTTAAATGCTATATATTATTATAAAATGAGTGAGAGAAAAAAAATTTTATTAAAAGACAATATAGGGCTAGCTATAACATATGGTAATTTAGGGCGAGTATATTTTGAATCCGGTGATATATATAAAGCAAAAGAATATTTTCAGTTGGATTACACAATTTCGAAAAATCTCGAGGATTATTTTGGACAGACAATTATGTTAAATCAACTCGGAGATGTTTATAGAATGCTTGGTCATATTAATTATAGTGAAAAATCGTATCAATCCGCTCTGGATATTGCCAATAAAATGGGTTATGAATTAAGCAAAGGGTTTTCAATTTTAGGACTTGGGTATATTGCAACATTACATGATGAAATGGAAAAAGCAAAAGAATATGCAGAGAAAGTAAGAAAAATATTCGAATCATTTAATAAATATGATGGGAAAATAGATTCATTAATTCTTCTTTCAAATATTGCAATAAGAGAAAATGATATGGAACAGGCAGAGAAATATCTTTTAAGAGCAAATAATTTTGCTGTAAATGCAAAAGTTAATTTTGAAATATCAAAATCGCTTTTTGAAACAGCGAAATTCTATTTTAAGAAAAATGAAGTATATGATGGTCTTGAAAAGGTTGACAGATATTTTCAGGTAATGATGAAACTGTCAAAAAGTGAATTCAGTATATTTAGAAATGTGTTGGCTCTTGGAGAGGAATTGGTTGGGGCGGAAGACGCTTTGCTTATATTAAAGAGGGATAGAGCTCTTGAGATGATCAAGATAAGCCCGGGTTTAAGAAATAGGTTTAAAATATCAAGACAGGTATTAACATCGTGGGAAGAACTGCATGAAAGGGTTGTTGATAAGAGTGAACATTCAAGTTCGCGTGAAATTACCAACTGGTTAAGAGAAAATAAATATATAAGTAAGGAATATATTGCTGCAGCAGCTTTATGTAGGGAGGGAGAGGATTTTGGATATATCGTAGCAATGAATAATAATCCTTTTTTGAGATCATTCGATGATACTCTTAATATTTTGAATGTATATGCATGTAAAGTAGCAGAAGTGATAAGCACTGTCCTCTCGATTGAACTTTCCCGATATGATGCTTTAACCAGATTAAAAAATAGAGAGTCATTAGATAAAGAAATAAAAGATGAAATTTACAAAGCAGTGGTTTTTAGGAAGAATTTTATAACGCTTATGATAGATATTGATGATTTCAAAGAAATCAATGATGTTTACGGTCATCAATTAGGCGATTTTATTTTGGTGAATATTTCCAATATATTAAGAAGCCAAACAAGGGAAACCGATTTAATATTTAGATATGGTGGAGATGAGTTTTTGGTTGTAATCGGAAATGTCAATCGTAGTAGTGTAGAGAAATTTGTAGAGAGGTTATTGGAGAAGGTGCGAAAACAAAATATAATATACAGATTGTCAGGATTGAAAATAACAATATCAATTGGAGGATATATTTTCAAAGGTAGTGAATATTCGGAAGATCCTGAATCATTTAGTTCAAAAGAGATAATAAAAAAAGCTGATAAATCACTGTATAAAGCGAAATATGCAGGAAAGGATAGGTTCTGTCTCTATGATGAAGGACAAGAAATATGATATAATTATAATTGGTGCGGGACCTGCAGGTCTTTTCGCAGCTTATGAATTAATCGATTCGGGTAAATCGATATTGATAATAGATAAAGGTAAGTCTATAAATTCAAGAAAATGTCCTATGTTAAAGGGAAAAACAAACAAATGTATTAATTGTAAACCTTGCGGTATAATGAGTGGTGTGGGGGGAGCAGGTCTGTTTTCAGATGGTAAATTGAATTTTATTCATAAATTAGGGAAGACCGACCTTACTGAATTTATGAATGAAACAGATGCTCGCAATTTGATAGATTACACGGAAACAATATTCAATAAATTTAATATGACTGGTGAAATATTTCCCTCAAGTATGGAAAAAGCTAAAAAAATAAAAGGTGAATCCAAAAGAGCAGGTATTGATCTGTTAATAATTAAACAGAAACATCTTGGCTCAGATAGATTGCCCGGTTATATCGCAGGTGTTGTGAGTGAGCTGAAGAATAAAGGTGTTGAGATAATAGTAGATAGAGAGGTATTGGATCTCATTGTTGTTGATAATACGATAAAAGGGGTTGTTACTGATAAAGGTAATATATTCAGTGAATATATTATCGCTGCCCCGGGTAGGATCGGTGCCAGATGGCTGGCTAAAATAGCAAACAAATTAAAAATTCAAACAAAACAGAGGGGTATAGAAGTGGGAGTAAGGGTGGAAATTCCAACAGAAGTATCACAACCAATTACAGATATTATATATGATCCGACATTTTTTATATATACAGATACATATGACGACCTTATCAGGACATTTTGTACTAACAGAAATGGTTTTGTAGCGAGGGAGAGTTATGCTGATTTTGCCTGTGTAAATGGATATGCTAATAAAGATACGAAAAGTGAAAACACTAATTTCGCCTTTCTTTCAAAAGTCGTTTTAACGCACCCTGTTACTGATACTTACAAATATGGTTTGTCTATAGGCAGACTTTCGTCGACGATTGGAGGAGGAAAGCCAATAATTCAACGCCTTATTGATTTAAAAAGGGGAAGAAGAAGTACATGGGAAAGGATTTATAAGAGTTATATAAAATTGACATTTACAGATGTTACACCAGGAGATATAAGCATGGCTCTTCCTCATAGAATTGTTACAAATGTATTAGAGGGGCTTGACAAATTGAATAGGATTATCCCTGGAGTGACATCAAATGAAACATTGATTTATGCTCCGGAAATCAAATTCTTTAGTGTTCAGATCAGTACGAAAGGCAGGTTTGAAACATCAATTAAAAATTTATTTGTAGCCGGAGATGGTGCAGGTGTTTCCGGTAATATTGTTGGAGCAGCCGCTACCGGGATCTATGCAGCAACAGGCATTAAGAAGCAAATATTATGAAAGTATTCGTTCCTAAAAGGCATTTACTTCATTCCCCCGAAAAGGAATATAAAAATGGTATTTACAGATCTTATAGAGAGTCCCCGGATAGAATAGAAAAAATTATTCACACATTAAGGAATAATGAAAAATTTAGTATTGTAGAGTGTGAGGGCAGTGAGGACCTCATTAAAAACAATGTGCATGAAAACAGAATGATTCAATTATTTAAGGATATTAATTTTAAGAATTATATAATTCCCGATACATTTAATATAAAAAGGAAAAGCAAAGAACCTATAGAACATGAATTTATGCTGGGGTCGTATCTTTTTGATACTGCCACCCCTTTTGGTCCTGAAACATATAATGTACTTGAAAATTTACTTTATACAATAAAGCAATCTATTAAATACTTAAGAAGAAATAAGAAAAACGCTTATTTAGCTATAAGACCACCTGGACATCATGCAGGATACGATTTTTTCGGTGGAAATTGTTATATTAATAATGCAGCAATAGCATCTTCATTGTTGAAAAAGTATGGTAAAGTCGCGATTCTTGATATTGATTATCACCATGGAAATGGAACGCAAGATATTTTTTATTATACGAACACTCTATATATTTCCATTCATGCTGATCCTGCATATGAATTTCCATATTTTTGGGGATATGAGGATGAGGCAGGGGAGGGAGAAGGATACGGGTTTAATTACAATATACACTTGCAAAAGAATTCAGCTAAAAAAGAATATTTATTCGAATTGAAAAATGCATTGGAAATCATATCATCTTATTCTCCAACTTTTCTTGTTCTATCATTAGGGCTTAATATTTATAAAGATGATCCAACCGGATCATTTGATATTAACAGGGATGGCTTAAATGAAATCGGAATATTGATAAACATTTTGAATATTCCAACATTAATAGTACAGGAAGGAGGATATAATATAAATGATATTGGTAAAAATGCAGAAGCAATATTAGAGCCCTTCAATGAATAATTCCAAAACTTAAAATTCTATTTGCTGTCCTGTTCTCTTTCCTATATGAAAAAAAAGATTCGTTATTATGAACAGTGCAAAATCCACTATCGGTGATTTTCGAAATCGAGTTATCTTCCATTTGATGAATTAAAACCGATTTTAAATCCAAATACAGTTTATCATTACTCATATTCAAATATTTATTATTGAATTTGTTTAACATTTCAATCCCTACTTGATAACAATCTTTACATATTCCCGGCCCTATTACTGCATTTATTTCATTTATATCGTTATAATTATTCTTTATCGATTTTATGGCTATTGGAAGTATATTTTTTAATATACCTCTCCATCCTGCATGCAATAAAACTATAAAAGGAACATTCTTTGAATAGAGAAAAACAGGAAAACAATCAGCTGTAAATATGACAGGAATAATACCTTTTTCAGAGGTAAAAATAGCATCTCCTATATAAAACCCCTGTCCTTTGATTCTGTTGGTTATAGATGAGTGAATTTGCTTTGTGATAATTATATGTTTATAATCCGGAATCAATGATTTAATTACTGGAATATAGTTTTCGGAGTTCTTGATTATTTTATACTTCTTTGTAGTAAAATAGAACTCTATGAAATCATCCTTAAAGTAATAGATGTCATTATTTGTTTTGATTATTTGCATTTCTAATATCGAAAATTTTTAATTCTATGGACTCATTTCCCATATAACTGTTTTTATAGACAGTATAACAGATGTCGATTTCATCATTTATTATCGAATCCAATAAATGTTTTCCTCCAAAAGCAATAGCATTGATATCTTTCCCATTTTTTCTTAGAACAATTTTTAAATGCTCGTTACCTACGATTCGTGGTTTCCCGACTATGCTTACATTATAAGTAATAAACACAGGGGGAGGATTTCCTGCTCCAAAAGGGTGTAGTTTTTGAATATCATTATAAAATACATTGTCAATAACAGAGAAGGGAATTTCACAATCAATCATTATCTTGCTCTTGATATCGGATATTTCCAGATCCGATGCCAGCTTATTAAGGCAATTTTCAAAATCTCCAAGTTTGTCATTTTCTATTAATAATCCGGCAGCCATAGCGTGCCCACCATAGCTTTTTAGATATACTTCACATTTTTTAAGAGCATTTAAAAGATTGAAATTATCAACACTTCTCCCGGATCCTTTTGCTAATTTATTGTTCATAGACAATAGAATTGTTGGTTTGTTATATTTCTCACATATTCTTGAAGAAACAATACCCAACACCCCCTCATGCCAGTCTTTCCCGTACAATACAATAACATTATACCCCTCCTTTATTTTTTCCTGAGCCATTAAATCTGCCTCTTTAAGAATTATTCGATCAATTTTCTGTCGTTTTCTGTTCGTATTTTCTAATTTCTCAGCAAGAATTTCTATCTTATCAAGATCTTCTATTGTTAGTAATTTATAAGCCTCATCAGCCTTTGACAATCTTCCCATAGCATTTAATCTTGGTCCTATTATAAATCCTATTGCATATGTATTTAATTTATTTTTGTTGATTTTCGATGATTCAATAATAGCTTCAATCCCGGGAAGAGGAGATTCTTTGATAAGTTCAATACCTTTTTTGATAAAGTATCTATTTTCATTTAAAACAGGCATTACATCCGCAATACTACCAATAGCAACAAGTTGAATCAATGGAGTCATATCGATATTATAAGAATATTTTTCATTGATATATTCACAGAATTTGAATGCAACAAGGCATCCGGATATTTCCTTAAATGGATAGACAGAGTCTTTTCTCATAGGATTGATTATTGCAATGGCATTCGGTAATATGTCTTTCGTTTCATGATGATCGGTGACAATGATATCTATATTATAGCTATTTGCCAAATTGATTTCATCAAAAGCACTAATTCCATTATCAACAGTAATGATAAGATCTATATTATTATTCTTTGCATATTCTATCCCTTTTGTTGATATACCATATCCTTCTGTAATCCTGTCATTTATATAGTAAAAAGGTCTAATGCCAAGTTTCAAAAGAAATTTTGTAGTAATAGACAAAGCTGTTATACCATCGGCATCGTAATCGCCGTATATGAGAATATTTTCATTGTTTTTAATCGCCTTATGAAGTCTTTTAGCACCCTTTTCTATATCAGGGAGTAAAGAGGGAGGGTTTACAATAGAATGATTGGAATCCAGAAATTTGATTATTTGACTTTTTGAAAGAAATCCTCTTCTTGAAAGTATGTCGATCGTAATGGGATGTATATGTTCAATAGAGATATGTATAGGTGGTTTGGTTCTAATTTCCCAAATGTTGTATTTTGGCATATCAATGAAATTTGAACAATTTTTTTCCTTGGGCAACTATATCATTTAACGCATCCTCAAAATATGTGGTATTTTGATTTATCCCAATAGGAGTTTTCTGCTGGTAAAATTTCCATGATTTTTTAATCTCCGATCCGATTAGTTCTACCAAATTGCCCTGTTCCAAGCCTTGCTTTACCTTGTCGCCGTAATATAGGGTAATGTCTTTTGCAAGGGCTTTAGCGAGTTTTTTTGCTTTTTCATGTTCTTTACTTTCTGCATCTGAAATAACCTCAGGAGCGATTCCTGCCGCTGTTTCTATCTCGATTCCTGTGTTTTCAACAGGGGTTTCGGTAGCATAGACAGGAGATTCATCCGTTGAAAATAGTGATGCAAATTTTTTATCTGAGATATTGGATGGTTTCTCTTCATTCTCGGTTGAAGATGGTGATTGAACAGGCGATTCCTTTTCAATTGTGTGTGGCTTTGATTCCCCTGAAAGGTTTTTGAATTTTTCCCATAGAGCCGATATCTTGTCATTTGACGTATTGTGATGTGTCTCATCTGTTTCTTTAAAGTCGTGGATATATGTTTTCTGGGCAGCTGATAAGGGTTCGGCAACCTCTAAGGATTCATTATTAGATGATGTTTCTAATATTTTTTCAAAATCCTGAGAAACAGAATTTGATTTTTCCGCAATTACACTTGTTGAAGGTTCCTCCTCTGTGCCTTCTATGTAAGGAATTAGTTCTATATTCAATGGTTCTTTATAGACTGTAAATATATTATTACATGAAGGACACTTTACAGCACCACCTCCTGGAGGAATATCATTATTATTTATCTTATATTTTCCCTTACATTTGGGGCATTGAATTATCATACAGTACTCCTTTTTAGTATTTTATGAAATTTTATAGTTAATGTCAAGATAAGATAGGGTTTAAAAAGCGGATATGTGTATAGAGCAGTTGCATGTTCATTTTTGTAAACTGTAAATCGTAAATCGTAAATTGTAGGAGCAGATCCCTGTGTCTGCCCTCTTCCCTTTCGTGTAATTAGTCTTAAATTTGTGAAATAAAAGTTTAAAATCTATCCCCTCTCTTCTCCTTGGTTATTTCTTTCATATAATTTAAGCAATAAATTATTTTCTTCTCTTTGTGAAATTCGTGTTTAATTTTCTCTTTCCCTTCTCAGCTGGTGTCTGACGTCTGGCGTCTGATGTCTATTCCCAGTTATTCGTG
>JAGLYS010000062.1 GCA_023132105.1 Caldifarciminota bacterium | reverse complement strand
TTTTATATGACCGATGTTAAAATATTTGCCTGCTGCTACCGAATATGATGAAACATTATCGGTAAGAATTGTAGATAAATCGGCAAATAGATTATCTTTGATATTTAACCTGACCCTTAAAGAAATTGCCCCGTTTGCAATCAAGTTACCATTTAGTCCACCCGATGAAATTTTTATTGTAGTTCCTGCTTCGATGTTATTCCCTCTCGAATAAAATCCTATAGACGGTGGCGGTGTAGATAGATTTTCCATAAAGTTGAGTAAGCTTAAATGTGCGTTGGGTTGAATAATATAAAACCATATCATTATTATATTTAACAATGCCATTAATTACTCCATGCCGGATATTCATCATTAAATAACCCGTAAGTAATCCGTATCTGATTATCTCCATTTGTATTCATTATAAAGATATCGACACTTTCTGTTCTATTTGTGCAAAATATTAATTTTGTACCATCCTTGCTCCACGATGTGTACCAACTATTTCCTGAGTTGGATAGGTTTACCTGATTATTACCACCTGTATCCATTATCCAGACATCTGCGCCTTCTCCTTCTATATATCTTAAAAATGCAAGTTTGTTTCCATCGGGCGACCAATCCGGATCATGATCACTATATCTGTCATTCGTAAGTCTTACTATATCATTCCCTGTGGTATCCATAATATAAATTTCATAATCATTGTCCAGCATAACACTTGAGTATGTGTTGCTATGATCTCTTGTAGATTTGAATGCTATATAATTACCGTCGGGTGACCAATCCGGATCATTGTCAGGTACCTGATTGTTTGTTAATCGTTTTTGATCGGAACCGTCTATATTCATTGTGTAAATTTCATCATTCCCATCTCTCCATGATGCAAACACGATTTTTTTACCATCGGGGGAGAAATCATTATGTCCATCTGCCTTAGCATTGAATGTAAGTCGTTTTTGGTTACCTCCATCGTTGTCCATTATCCATATTTCATAAGAATCCCAATCGTAGGGATTACACCTCATAAAAGCTATTTTTTCCCCGTCAGGTGAAACGGCACATAGCTCATCCTGTGTAGATGGACTGTGTGTTAGATTGACTATATCCGTACCATCGGGATTCATTTTATAAATTTCCTGATCACCTGTTCTATTTGAATTAAAATATATTATACCTGTAAGATTTCCAAGTGATTCATTCGGTGTAAATGATGAAGAACATCCGATTATGGTGAAAAGGATAATCAATAAAATGGGTCTTTTATGATAATAATCATTAAATATATTCACTAATAAAAATATCATGATAGATGTATTTAGTCAATCTAATGTAAACAGGTATAGACATCAGACATCAGACGCCAGACATCAGCCGAGAGGGGAAAGAAATAACAACGAATTACACTAAGGGGAAGAGAAATATTTATTGCTTTAATTTCACGAATTGGGGCAAATTTCACGAAGGGAGAGAAGGATATCCACCACGAATTCACAAATTTGTAACGAATTACACAAAGAGAAGAGAGGGAATAATTATTGCTTTTATTACACGAATAATGAGAAATAGACGACAGACGCCAGACATCAGACGCCAGACATCAGCCGAGAAGGGAGAGAGAAAAATAAACACGAATTTCGAATGTGTCATCCTGAATCCTGACCTGCGTCAGGACAGGTTTATTTCAGGATCTGGTATGAGATGCTGAATCAAGTCCAGCATGACAGAGAAGAGAGAGGTCGAGGAAGTAATGGTGTGATGACAGGAATGACATAGGGCAGACACAGGGGTCTGCCCCCCAAAATTTACGATTTACGATTTACGATTTACAAAAATGAGCATGTCATTGCGAACGAAGTGAAGCAATCCCATAATAGTAAATGTAGATTGCTTTGTCGTTTCATTCCTCGCAATGACAGGCTTAGTGAAACTTTAATATCTATATGAATCTATACCTTAATTAAAAAAATAATTGACATTATATAAGAGTTGGATATAATTATATTGATTAGAATGTTATTATTAATCTATCAAAGAGTGAAGGATAAATGTTGATAAACTGTCAGTCATATTTCACAAGGATGTTTTATTAATGAAACTAAAAGGAGCTGTTTTATGAAAAAGTTATTTTTTAGTATCGTTTTACTATTTTTTACTGTTTCTGTTTTTGGCAGTAATTATAATATCAGGCGAACCGATAATTTTAAATCTAATGAAGAAATGTTTCACAATAGATGGACAAATAGTTCAAGAGGTGATTCTTTAAACTGCAGGTTTGTCGGAAGAGCATTGTTTGGTGCATCACATAATGTATTTATTAAGGATACTATTGCATATTCTTGTCATGGGTTTTCATTACTTATAATTAATATAAGTGATCCTAATAATCCCATTTTAATCGGTTTCTATGATACGGGAGGTTTTGCTTATGGTGTATATGTTAAGGACACAATTGCTTATGTAGCTGATTGTGGTGATGGGCTTCGTTTTATAGATGTATCAAATCCCGCAAGTCCAACAGAGATTGGTTTCTATAATACGGGAGGTTTTGCTGAAGGTGTATATGTTAAGGACACAATTGCTTATGTAGCTG
>JAGLYS010000061.1 GCA_023132105.1 Caldifarciminota bacterium | reverse complement strand
AAATTAGTGAATTCGTGGTGGTTCTCCCTTTCACTTCCTCGCCCTTTATGGGAGAGGACTGAGGTGAGGGTTATTATAGTTAATTAATAAGAAAAGGGTGAGATGTATCTCACCCTTCTAAGGAAGTAATATATGTTTGCAACTAATGCAGTTTGATTATCTTTGTAGAAAGCGATTTGTTACCGGTAGTCATTTTTGCAAAATAGAAACCGTTTGGAAGTGTCTTTCCATTCGAATCCTTACCATCCCATTTAATCTTATAAATACCAGCTGTATATTTTTTATTTGTCAGTTCATTTAATTTCTTACCTGAAATATCATAGATTGTAATATTCACATCACATTCGGATGGCAAAGCAAACCTTAAATCGGTTGTATGTATAAAAGGATTCTTTGTTGCAATTAAGCTCAATTTAGATGTTAATTTCTTATTTACTATTGTTGATATACCGGAATGTAGCCCTGTGTTGTAATCGAGTAGAATATAGATAGAATTATTCGCTTTAGTTTCATTTGTTGCATTTGAAATGAATATTATGGTATCTCTGTATATTTCATCAAGCAAACCTGTCGTATCGACAGTTATATAAACCGCTAATGATTCTCCAGGTGCAGCAACTAAAGATGGCATAGAAATGGTTTTAACCCATGTCGATTTATTTTCCAAATAAGCATCATTGACAACAAGATTGCTCGATGATGACAGTGAATTTCTTATATAGAACAATGCAGTATCAGTATTATTACCTTCATAATTAAGTATGGCGGCATATGCAAAATTATATGGTGCACCCCAATCTCCAAGCATTGTTCCCCAGCCAAGTGTATCATAATATTCTACACTCCTGTTATAATAGGATGTTCCGTTGTCAGATATGATAGTAAATGTATCACCATCACTACCGAGATTCTCAAGTGTAATATAGAAATCTTCATTATGATTAAAAACTAAACCCAAAGAACTTAAATCAATATCATTCCAATATACTGTTGAGCCACTATGAAAGTTCAAGGTATCGGTACCTATATCTATATAACCTAATACGGAATTCGGATATCTATCACTTCCTACATCCCATACTTTAACTCGAATGTCAAAAGGGCCACCTAAAAGATCGTAAGGAATGAAACTGAATACCGATAGGGTTTCATTGTCAAAAGTAGGTGTAAATCTGACTCCTTGGTCA
>JAGLYS010000060.1 GCA_023132105.1 Caldifarciminota bacterium | reverse complement strand
ACGAATTACACAAAGAGAAGAGAAATATTTATTGCTTTAATTACACGAATTAGAGACAAATTGCACGAATAAAGAGAAATAGACATCAGACGACAGGCATCAGACATCAGCCGAGATGGGGAAAGAGAAACCACGGAAGATGAGATCCTGAAATAAATTCAGGATGACAGGGAAAAGACAAGTGATTAGGGCAGACACAGGGTTTTTTCTCCTACAATTTACGATTAACGGTTTACGATTTACGCTCTCATTGGCACCCTCACCTCACTCCTTTCCCATCAAGGGCGAGGAAGAAATATTGTGTTCATTTTCGTTTTTCTCACTTGCAACTTATTACTTGTTGCTTGCAACTGATATCCATACTTATCTACCAAAATATTATTATTCTCTTGACATATAAATAAATTTTAAGTAATATATGCTCAGATCAATTAGGCACGGAGGTATTAAGAATGAAGAGAACATTTCAACCCAGTAGGATACGCAGAAAGAGAAATCATGGCTTTCGAAAAAGAATGAGCACAAGGGATGGACAAAAAATTATAAACAGAAGAAGAGCCAAGGGAAGAAAAAGATTAGCCGTATAATGGCTGTAGATTGCAGGTTTCCACAAATATTAAGATTAAAGAAGAATAAGGAATTCAAATTTGTAATAGAGTCCGGCAGAAAATATTATTGTAATAGTGTAATGATATTTATTCAAAAGCAAATAGATACAAAAATAGGAATTGCCGTATCTTCCAAAAGAATAAGGAAAGCAACACAAAGAAACAGGATTAAAAGATTGATTAGAGAAATAATTCGTTGCAATAAAGATTTATTACCCGATAAACATCATATTGTTTTATTTTATAATAAAAGTAATGTTGAAAATTATAATATATTAGAAAATGATATTAGAAATTTATTTAAAAAGATTTGATATTGTTTCAAGAATATTATTGGCTTTACCGTTGAAGTTGTATAGGGTGATAATATCACCGTTTCTGCCTACAACATGTAGATTCATACCCACATGTTCCCACTATGCCGAAAAAGCCATATTAAAGTATGGTATAGCCAAGGGAGGATATCTTAGTATAAAGAGAATAATTAAATGTCACCCTTTCCATCCCGGAGGGTATGATCCGGTGCCTTAGGAGGTAAATTAAATGGATTTAAATAAACGAATGTTAATAGCTTTGGTTTTGACTACAATCATATTGATTGTTTGGCAAATGTTTTTCTTTAAACCTGTTAAAAAAACAGTTGATAACATCAGCGACACCACAGTTATAGTTGGCGAAACGGTGTCTATGGATACATTGGCGCAAAATGTTATTTCTAATAACAGACGGGAAGAAAATAAAAAACCCATTATTGAAAATACTATTGAGGACTCCGAAAATATAAATATAGATACTATTAAAATATATTCCCCTATTTACAGGATAGAAATATTAAATAAAGGTGGTGCATTAACTAATTTTTATGTAAATAAATATAAAAGCAATAAAGGAAATATATTAAATATATTGAAAGGTGAGGCACAGACAGGGATTGATATATTTTATGGCAATTCAAGAGTATCATTGAATGATCTTATATTTAGTTACAATAAAAGAATTATTGATTTGGACGGTAAAAATATTGACACTTTACTTCTTGAATGGAATAATGATTCCTTAAGTATAAATATCGGTTATATATTCAGGAAAGATAATTATAAAATCGATATCTTTTATAGTATAGATGGAATTGAGGTTGATTGGGTTAATTTCAATTTCAATAATGGATTAGCTTATGAAAAGAAATATAAAAAGACTGAAATTGCATCTACAAAGGCATTTGCCAATTTAGGTGGTACTGTAGAAAAATACAGTTCAAAAGAATTAAAGAAAGGAGATATATATTATGTGGGACATTCTTCTTTTGTAGGGATTAGAAACACATATTTTACTTCGATGTTTTCGGCAAATCCTGATGATGTAAGAGGATATAATATTCATTATATTGAAGAAGGAGCATTGTCCTTTAATATAAGTAACAATTACAAACGAGGTGAAATCAACAACATTTCATTGTATATAGGTCCTCTGGATTATAAACTATTAAAATCGATGGGGGACAACTATACGGATATATTAGATTGGGGATGGAAAATAATTGCTCCTATAGGTAAAATTATACTTAATGTGATGTTATTTATCCAGAATTTTATTCATAATTACGGTATAACGATTATTGTTCTTGCCATCTTTCTTTTTGCTCTATTTTTTCCATTGACATTAACAAGTTTTCGTTCAGCGAGAAAAATGCAGGAAATACAACCTGAAGTTAATGAATTAAAAGTAAAATACAAAAGTAATCCTCAAAAATTAAATCAAGCTACAATGGATTTATATAAAAAGAAAGGTGTAAACCCATTCTCGGGATGCTTCCCTATTTTATTACAGATGCCTGTTTTCTTTGCGTTATATCAAGTACTTAGAAGCACTATTGAGTTAAAATGTGTTCACTTTCTATGGATGAAGGATTTAACAGCTCCGGATCCGTACTATATCTTACCTATACTTATGGGTATTTCGATGTTTATACAGCAGAAATTTTCGAATGTTGATCCGAAACAAAAATATTTCACATATTTTATGCCAATATTTATGGTTTTTATATTTTTGAATTTTCCTGCGGGTCTTACCCTTTATTGGTTAACATATAATCTGCTTTCATTATTACAATTATATATAATTCATTTGGAAGTAATAAATGAGAAGAAAAATAGAACAGAATAGTTCGAGATTAAATAAAACTATTATTATTGAAAGCAAGGATATAGATAAAGAAATTTTCAAAGC
>JAGLYS010000006.1 GCA_023132105.1 Caldifarciminota bacterium | reverse complement strand
GCCTGCCTGTGCATTACACGCAGACAGGTCGTTCCACTCCTTGCAATTATATTGATGGATTTCCTTAAACCGGTAGGTATGTCCATACGTATCTACTCAAACATCATTATTATTACTTGACAAAATAGTATTTTAAGGTAATATTTATTTTTGTAAGAAGGAGTTGGAATGAATACAAAAATTGACACAATTGACAGAGCTGTCAAGGAAAAGACAATAATTATACAAAAAATCAAAAATGAATTAAACAAAGTAATAGTTGGACAAGAATCTATGATTGACAGTGTTTTAACAGGTGTGCTATGTGATGGGCATATTTTACTCGAAGGAGTACCGGGTCTTGCAAAAACTTTAACGGTAAGTTCCTTTGCAAGTTGTATGAATTCAACATTTACAAGAATACAATTTACACCGGATCTGTTGCCTGCTGATATTATAGGAACACTTATATATAATCAAAAAACAGGTGAATTCGAAACAAAAAAAGGTCCTATATTTTCGAATATCATACTGGCTGATGAAATAAATCGTGCTCCTGCAAAGGTTCAAAGTGCTTTACTCGAAGCTATGCAAGAAAGACAGGTCTCTATAGGTGGCACTACTTACAAACTGGATGCCCCCTTTCTTGTTATGGCCACCGAAAATCCAATCGAACAGGAGGGCACATATCCTCTTCCCGAAGCTCAGGTTGACAGATTTATGTTAAAAGCAAGGGTTGATTATCCTACGATGGAAGAGGAAAAAATAATTATGAACAAGGTTGTAAACGAAGATTTCGGAGATATAAAAAATGTAATCAATAAAAATGAATTAAAAGATGTGAGAAATATTGTTAGAGAAATACATATCGATGAAAAGCTTGAAAAATATATTATAGATTTGGTTTTTGCTACAAGAAATAAGGAGAATAGTTACAGTCATTATATAAGATATGGAGCATCACCGAGAGCAAGTATATATTTACTCCATACATGTAAAGCCAGGGCATTTATGGATAATAGAGGATATGTGATCCCGGATGATATAAAACATACTGCTTATCCTGTTTTGAGGCACAGAATTATAATGAGTTATGAAGCCGAAGCGGATAGTATAACAGCTGATAATGTTATAAATGAAATTCTCAATATGGTAGAAGTGCCATAGTATGATAGATAAAAGTATTGTAAAAAAATTGCATTATATAGAAATTAAATCAAAAAAACTTGTAAATGATGTATTTGCAGGTGAATACCTAAGTGCTTTTAAAGGACAAGGGATGGAATTCGATGAAGTAAGAGAATATAGTATAGGTGATGATATAAGGAATATCGATTGGAATGTATCTGCCAGATATAATAAACTTTATGTAAAAAAATTCCGTGAAGAGAGGGAATTGAACATTATGCTTCTTGTCGATATTAGCAAATCGGGATTCTTCGGAACATACGAGAAAGCGAAAATCGACCTTGCCGCTGAATTAGGAGCAATATTTTCATTTTCAGCTATAAAGAATAATGACAAAGTCGGACTTCTGTTATTTACGGATAAAATCGAGAAATTTATCCCTCTTAAAAAGGGAAGGAAACATGTAATGGCGATTTTAAATGCGATTCTTTCTTTTAAACCGGAGAGTAAAGGAACTTCTATCAAATTTGCTCTCGAATATATTGGCAGATTACTAACAAAAAAATCGATTATCATCCTGATCTCAGATTTTATAGATAAAGATTATGAAAAAGTATTAAGAATTTTAAATAGAAAGCATGACATTGTTTTAATATATCTATATGATAAGAAAGAAGTATTGATGCCAAAAATCGGTTATATACCTTTTGAAGATCTGGAAACGGGTGAACGGATATATATCAATACATCGGACAGGAAAAAAATGAAGGAATTTTCATTATCAATGATAAATGAAGCGGAAAAACTTAAGAATAGATTAAAAAGATATGGAATAGATACAATTTCTATTGAAACATCATCGTTATACATACCGAATTTGATTAAATTTTTTAAAGAAAGGATTAAGAGAAGATCGGCATAATAATGAAGAAAATTCTTATATTCTTATTATTCCCGATTCTTATAACAGCAAACCCTTTTGCCTCTTTCTCAATCTCCAGGGATACGGTTACAACAGGCGATACGCTTAGTTTTATAATTACATTGATCGATTCGAATGAGTATAAATATCTATCTCCGACACAAGATACATCATTAGGTAATTTTGAGGTTTTAAATATTATCAATAAATTCAATGATAATACGAATGTGATTAATTATAAATTGTTGTTTAAGGGTATTTCAAGAGATTCAATCCCGCAGTTCAAGATTCATTATAGAAATAAAAACGAGATCGATTCATTATTTACTCCGATAATGCAATTAAATTACATATCTCATCTTAAAAACGATACATCCGAAGCAGAAAAAATCAAAGAGGATGCTTGTCAATTAAACATACCGCATAATTGGTTATTTTATATATTCATTTCCATATTTACGATTGGTATTGTTTTTATTATCATAGCTTTGTTGAAAATTATTATTAAAAAACGCAGAAGAAAAAATATTTCAGTAATGGAAGAAAAATTAGGCATAAAGGATAGAATTTATAATATGCTTGATGAATTGAGAATCCCGGATTTAACGGATGAAAAAGATATCATATTATTCTATTATAAATTAACATATATATTACGATTGTTTATCGATTTTAGATTCGGAATAAATAGTATAGATATGACATCAAGCGAATTTATGAAGGGTATTAGAAAATTAGGGATTGAAAGAGGCGATTTTAATAATATGAGAGATAATATCGAACGAATTGATAAAATTAAGTATGCATCCGATGTCACATATATTTCAATGCAGAAGGATATTGATTTTGTAAAGAAAATAGTTGATAAATACGCTAACGAAGGTGAATTAAAAGAGGATATAAAAAGTGAATCACCTCGCTAATAAATGCTTTTTATTGCTGTTCTTGCTTATTCCTCTGTTTGTATATCTGTATATCAATAAGCATAAAAGAGCAAACATACATTTCTCGGATATATCCAGAATAAAAAATATATACGGACATTCATCTTTTATAGAGTATATTCCTGTAATATTAAGAATAATTGCTCTTTCATTGATAATATTTGCACTTGCAAGACCTCAACATGGGCGGGTTTATGAGAAGGTAACTACAAAAGGAATAGATATAGTTTTAGCACTGGATATATCAGGCAGTATGGCTGCTATAGACTTGAAACTGACGAATAGACTTACAGCAGCTATTAATGTTGCAGACGAATTTATTAAGGGGAGGAAAAATGACAGGATTGGCTTGGTTGTATTTGCTAAATATGCATATACACAATGTCCCTTAACGACAAATTATTCAATACTAATGCAACAATTACACAGGATTCACCTTGGAATGATTGAGGACGGGACAGCTATCGGACTTGGGCTTGCAAATGGATTAAATAGCTTAAAAAGTAGTAAAGCAAAGAGCAAGATTCTCATTTTACTTACAGATGGTAGGAATAATGCCGGGGAAATAGACCCGCTTACTGCTGGTGAAATAGCATCGGCACTTAATATCAAAGTTTATACAATCGGTGTAGGTAGCAGAGATGAAGTTCTTTTCCCATACAAAGCACCGCCTTTCGGGACTCGTTATGTGAAAATAAAATCGGAAATAGATGAAGAAACTTTAAGAAAAATTGCCGATGAAACAGGGGGTATGTATTTTAGAGCTGATAATACGGAAGCTTTAAAATCGATTTATAAAAAAATCGACAGTATGGAAAGAACAAAAATTATAACAAAAAAGAGAACGGTTTATAAAGAGTTATTTAGTAAATATCTAATAATGGCTCTTTTAATTTTATTGACTGAATTTGTAATGTCAAAATTAATAACAAATAGGATTGTATAAATGTCATTCGGAAGTAATAATTGGGTATATGGCTTAATTGTTTTGGTTTTGATGATATCAATCTATATATTTTACTTATGGAACAGGAAAAGGATAATACTAAAATTAATGTCAATTCAGCTTTTTGCAAGAATTAATGAACATATTGATATAAACGTTTTGAAATATAGTACTTTCATATTCATAGCTTCAATTATTTTCATCACAATTGCACTTGCAAGACCCAGGTATAATAAAAGTACCGAGATTGTAAAGACAAGAGGTAGTGAAATAATGATTATGATTGATGTGTCTTTAAGTATGCTTTGTGAGGATATTGCACCTAACAGATTGGAAAGAGCAAAAATAGCAATGTTGGATTTTGTCGATATGATGGATCAGGATGCTATTGGGGTTGGTAAATTTGCAGGTGAAGGATATTTGCTTTCCCCACCCTCTATAGATTACGATGCTACGAAACAATTTATTGAATCGATATATGTTAATCCGAATATGAAGCCGGGAACAAATTTAGAATCTGCTATTAAAACATCGATTAAAGGATTTTCAGATAAAGAGATAGGTAAGGCAATTATTTTAATTACTGACGGTGAGGGAAATTTGGGTGATTACAAAGGTATATTAAAGGAGACAAATGAAAAAGGTATTAGAATATTTAGTATCGGTGTCGGCAGTGAGAGAGGGGAGCCAATTCCCATCAAGAATGAAACAGGTAAAGTGGTTGATTACAAAAAAGATATTAAGGGAAAGCTTGTTCTTTCAAAGCTAAATGACAATGCATTGAAAGAGATAGCCAGGGAAACAAACGGTTCATTTTATAATGCATATCAGGGAAGCTCTTTTTCTGGCATTATAAATTCTATTTCACAATTGAAGAAAGGTTTTAGTAAAGAAAGGATTAAAGTTAATTACGGTGAATTATTTCAGATACCATTATTTATCGCATTCTTTCTTTTATTATACAATATATTAATTCCAATCAGGAGAAATGATAAATGAAAAAATATCTCTATCTCCTTGTTATAATAATTTTATTTACAGGATTTGGGGATGGTGATGCCATCAATAACGATAGAGGTAATAGATTATTCCACAAAGGGAAATATAAAGAAGCTGTTAGTATGTACGATAAAATAAGGAATAAAAAAAATCAGATGATTTCTTATTATAATAAAGGTAATAGCCTGATTAATTCGGGTAATATAGATGACGGATTGGAATATCTGAAGAAAGTTACCGAAGGTAGTGATTCTATAATGTCATCGAAAGCCTATTATAATATGGGTAATACATTTTTTAATAATAAAAAGCTAAAGGAAGCAGCCCAACTATATATAAATTCATTGAGAAAAAATCCGGGGAATAGTGATGCGAGATATAATCTTGAAAAAACATTAAGATTATTGAAGAAACAGGAGCAGGAAAAAAAGAACAACAAGGATGAAAACAATAAGAAAGAAAAGAAGGATGATCAAAAGGGAGATAAAAAAGATAATAAAAAGAAAAATGAACAATCCGAGAAACAAAATAAAATGTCAAAAAAGGATGCGGAAAAATTACTGAATGCTTTGATGAGAAACCGAAAGAAAATAAAAAAAGATTCGGCATCAGTTAGGAAAATGTTGAATCCAAGGTTCACATGGTAATTATATGAAGAAAATTTTGATATATCTAATTCTATTAATTCCTATATATATTTATGCGGATGTAAATGTAAAGGTTTCTTCTGAATATGAGGAAGTGGGAACAGAAGAGAATTTTAATGTTACAATCGAAGTTAGTGGTAATACTACAAAACTTCCTAATGTTGATATTGGTCATTTCAACAATTTTGATGTCATTGCCAGGTCATCATCACAGAACTATAGTTTTATCAATGGTAAGATTTTTGTAAGTAAACAGTTAATATATACATTAGTTCCGAAAAAAGAGGGGAATTTTACAATCGGTCCTTTCTTGATAAAGCATAAAAAAAAGGAAATTAAGAGTAATAAAATAGATATTGGTGTAAAAAGGGGGGTGGTTCATAAAGGGAAAAAACCATCTCACATCTCGAATATCCCGT
Source organism: Caldifarciminota bacterium (assembly GCA_023132105.1). Lineage (GTDB taxonomy): Bacteria > Hydrothermota > 32-111 > QNBC01 > QNBC01 > JAGLYS01. The sequence continues at coordinate 1,838 of JAGLYS010000006.1, read as the reverse complement.
CATTTGATAATTTCAAAACGACTCCGTCACAATCAAATCGAAGAGAACGATATACGGTTGATTTTGTTGCAGATGTGAACAAAAAAAATGTTTATAAAGGTGAAGAGATTATAATTACATATCGTATTATAAGAAATATATCGTTTAGTTCTAATCCGAATTTGGATTTCCCCGAGTTCAAAGGTTTCTGGAGGGAAGAATTAAAGGATAAGAAACCTTACTACATCACAAAAAATGGAGAACGGTACTTAGTTAATGAATTGCAATTTGCTCTTTTTCCCAATAAAACGGGAAAAATTAAAATAGAACAGGGCAAATTATCAGGTTATATTAATACTTTTTTTATAGATCCATTCTCCGGAGGCAATAATCAAATAGTAAGAGAAACAGAACCTATTACAATTAATGTAAAACCCTTACCGCTTCAACAGGATGAAAGGTTTACCGGTGGTATAGGGGACTTTACAATAAGTGATAGCATATTAGTGGGAAAGATTAAAGTTGGGGAACCCGTTATCAGGGAAATTACTATAAAAGGGAAAGGTAATCTTACTGTGATGCAGAAACCTTTTACGGAATATCCCCCTTCATTCAGAATATTCGATAGCAAAGTAGAGCAAAATATAAATAGAATAGGAAATATTTCAGGTAGTATCGCTTTTAAAGAGATGTTTATTCCTCAGAAGAGAGGAAAATATGTTATTCAGGGTATCAAATTTGTTTGTTTTAACCCCTCAACAGGAAAATATAAAGAAATTGAAACGGATAGCTTTGAGTTTTTTGTCGAATCATCATCATCATCATTGGATACAGGCATATCCGATAATATTATGGAGGAGAATGATCTTATAATAATCGACAAACAGGTAAAGGGAAGTAACATTAATAAAACACTTATGATATGTTATATTATTTTACTTATATTACTTGTTATAGAAACAATTGTACTGATACTTAGAAAGTATGGTATCAAATTGCCAATTATCAGCTATATTTCACTATATAGAAATAGTCATAAATTATCTAAAATAAAAGAATATGAAAAGAGCAAAAACTACAAAGAAGCAATAATTCTTTATAAAAATTTAATGATTAGAGAAGGTAATTGTTCTGCTGAGTTTATTAGCGAATCCGATAAAATTATTTTTAAGCCATCTGATATTACCGATGATGAATATAATAATTATAAGAAGAAATATATGCAATAGTGTTATTGACATAGTATAATTATTATGATAAAATGTCCAATCTGTAAGTAGATAGGAGGCTTATATGCGGTATCTAAAAATTCTCACAATTATAACGATAGTTTTAATAACGATGATTTCTTGCCAGAATACAGGGAAAAAATCAGAAAAACCAACCGGAGCAGAGCAGAAACTCACAAATGAAAACAGGTATATTCCACCTGCAGATGGTATTATTGCAGACAATCAGTTGTATACATATATTAAGGTTGCCCAGAAATTACAGATTCAAATAAACGAGAACGCAATTGAAAGAAATAATCTATTAAAAAAATTCAATGTGCAAAAGGAAGATCAACTTACAGATACTTTATTTATGAAAAAGCATAAAAAATTGCAGGAAGCACTTATCGACTTAGAGGATGTTTGGAAAGAACGTGAAAATAAAATGTACAATGAATTGAATATTACGGAAGATGAATTCGTATGGATAGCAAGTGCTTTGACGGATTCTATAAATTTCGATAAAAGAAAAATTGTCAGGGATAGTTTAAAAATTGATTGATCTTTAAAATAGTATAATTACCGGGGTGCTTCACATTAAAAGAAGCTGAGAATATACCCGTCTAACCTGATCTGGATAATGCCAGC
>JAGLYS010000059.1 GCA_023132105.1 Caldifarciminota bacterium | reverse complement strand
TTCTCTTACCACAACATTCACTGCATCACAAGGTTTACTCCTTATGATTCCAAATATGTATAAGATTGCAGGTGAACTTACACCAACTGTTTTTAATGTAGCTGCAAGATCACTATCAGCACAAGCTCTATCAATATTCGGAGATCATCAAGATGTTATGGCAACAAGAGACACAGGTTTTGCAATGCTTGCCAGCAATAATCCTCAGGAAGCAATGGACTTTGCCGCAATAGCAATGAAGGCAACATTAATAAGCAGAATCCCATTTTTACACTTCTTCGATGGATTTAGAACAAGTCATGAGATTCAAAAGGTGAATATCTTACCTGCTGAATTTTTTAAAGATTATATACCTATCGAAACAATTTATGATAAAAGAGAAAGAGGTATGAATCCTCTTAAGCCTACAATAAGAGGGACTGCTCAAAATCCCGATTATTACTTCCAGGGAAGAGAAGCTGTAAACAAATACTATGAAAAGGGCTATGATATTGTTCTTGACTCTATGAAATCATTCGAATCATTAACGGGAAGAAAGTACAGACCTTTTGAATATGTAGGAGCAAAAGATGCAAAGTATGTTATTGTTATAATGGGTTCGGGAGCAGATACAGTAGTAGAAACTGTCAAATGGTTAAATAATAAGAAAAAGAAGGTTGGTGTTTTAAAGGTTCGTTTATTCAGACCATTCGGGTCAAAAGAACTTGTAAAAGCAATACCTAAATCAGCTAAAAGAATTGCAGTTCTTGACAGAACAAAGAGTATCGGAACAGATGGAGAACCTTTATATCTTGAGGTTAAAAATGCAATTTCAAACGCAGCTCTCGGTTTTGATGGCTTCCCTCCAAGGAAAGGCGTAATTGTTGTGGGTGGAAGATATGGCCTCAGTTCGAAAGAATTTACGCCAACATTGGTTAATACTGTTTTTGAACATCTTTCAAACCTTAATAAGATTAAAAAATCATTGTGGACCAACTTTACATTAGGAATCGATGATGACATTACTCATAGATCTCTAAAGATAGAAAAAGAGATAAATATAAAGGGTAAAGAAACATATGAGGCAAAATTTTACGGACTTGGAAGTGATGGAACCGTTGGAGCGAATAAAAATAGTATAAAGATGATTGGAGACAACACAAATAACAATGTTCAGGGTTATTTTGTTTATGACTCTAAAAAAGCCGGGGCTGTTACAATAAGTCACCTAAGATCCAGTTTAAAATCAGTCAATAGCCCTTACCTTATCGAACATCCGAATTTTGTAGCTGTTCATAATCCTTCATTTCTTACAAGATTTAATGTTTTGGAAGGAATAAAAGATAATGGAATATTCCTTTTAAATACAAATACTCCTGAAGATAAAGTATGGGAAAGTATACCTGAAAATATTCAAAGTATTATTATCAAAAAACATATAACGGTATATGCAATAAACGCATTTAAGATTGCATCCGAAGAAGGGCTTGGTGGCAGGATAAATACAACGATGCAAGCTGCTTTCTTTAAAATAAGCAAGATCCTGGATGAAAAAGTTTGGTTAAAAGATCTTGAAAACAGGATAAAAAACACATATGGAAAAAAAGGGAAGAGTATTGTAGCTTCCAATATAAAAGCATTGCATAGAGGATACAAAGACATTTTCAAGGTTAAGATAGGTAAGATAGGTTCGGAAGTAAAAGCTGAAAAATATGATTTTAAATTCCCTGACAAGGAAATAAAAGCATATTATGAAAATATTATGAAACCTATTATTGCAGGCAAGGGTGATTCGATTCCTGTAAGCAAGGTATCTGAAAATGGTGTATTCCCTTCCGATACATGTAGGTATGAAAAGAGAAATATAGCAATCCTCTTACCTCGGTGGGACCCTGAACTATGTATTCAATGTAATCAATGCGTGGCCGCTTGTCCTCATTCTACGATTATCAGTAAATTGATAAGTGAAATCAATATTAAGAAATATGTTAAAAACCAGGGAGCCGAGCATTTTATTACAAAAAAAGCCATAGGTGTTAAAGATGATTTGCAATACAGAATACAGATTCTACCTGATGACTGTACAGGTTGTGGTGTTTGTTTTAATGTATGCCCCGGTATAGAAAGAGACCCGAAAACAAAGAAACCAACCGGCAGAAAAGCATTGGAAATGGTTCAAAAAGAATCGGTATACAATGAATATAGAAAAACAGAGAAAATATGGAATAACATCCCTGAAACCGATAGAAAATATATTGATAAATTTACAACAAAAAATATTGGTTTTATCCCTGCTCTATTCGCTTATAGTGGAGCATGTGCCGGATGCGGGGAAACTCCTTATGTCCGACTGCTTACTCAACTATCCGGAGAAAGAACAATTATTGCCAATGCTACGGGATGTTCAAGTATTTATGGTGGGACTGTTCCGGGTTTCCCATATGTTGTAAGTGAGAGAGGAATGGGACCATCCTGGTCAAATTCACTTTTCGAAGATAATGCGGAATTTGGTCTCGGTATGAGTATTGCCAATGAAAAATTAAAAGAAGTCGGAAGAAACGCATTCATAAATCTTAAAAAGAGTTGGAAGACAAGAAATGCACATAAAGATATTATTGCTTTAATGAATAGAATAGAAAAATCCTGGGATGATAGAGATACGGAAAACTATTACTATATCGATGGTCTCTTAAAAGAGCTTGTAAATAAAATTAACGGATTCACTAAGAATGATATTATTAAAAGTGAAAAATATGATTTTAATGATCTAAAATCCACTCTACCCCATATCGTTTTAAAAACCATATGGGTTGTAGGTGGAGACGGTTGGGCATATGATATAGGATATGGTGGATTGGACCATGTTCTTGCATCCAATAGAGATATAAATGTCCTTGTTCTCGATACCGAGGTATACTCAAATACAGGTGGACAATGTTCAAAAGCAACACCACTTGGAGCTATTGCTAAATTCGCTGCAGCCGGGAAAAGACTTGTGAAAAAGGATCTTGCAATGATGGCAATGTCATATGGGTATGTTTATGTAGCTACAATAGCAATAAATGCCAATCATACACAATCTCTAAAAGCTATGAAAGAAGCCATAGAGTATGAAGGTCCTTCGATTATTATTGCACATTCCCCGTGTATCGAACATGGTTACAACCTTATGAAAAATCCCGAACAACAGAAACTGGCGGTTAACAGTGGTATTTGGCCCATATTCAGGTATGATCCAAGACTTACCAAAGGCGGTAAGAACCCATTGCAGCTTGATATTAAAAAGATAACTATTCCAACCGAAGAATGTCTTTTAAACGAAAACAGATTCAAAAGACTTGTTGCAGAACGACCAAAGGAGGCAAAGGTAATATTTCAGGAGATTGACAAGCTCACAAAGGAGCGATTCGAACACTTGAAAAAACTTGCTTCATTATAAACTGCCGGAGAAAGGTCGACTTTTCGTCCTTTCTCTTTTCTCTTGACAGAAAAAATGTTTACTAATATAATAGCAAGGATTAAAAATAGAGCAATATAAGGAGTATATATGACTGTTAAATATCTGGATCTAAAGAAACAATATGAATCGATTAAGCCCGAGATTGATGTGGCGATTAGGCAGGTTATCGATGAAACGGCATTTTCATATGGAAAATATGCAAAGGAATTTGAAAAAAATTTCGCTGTATATCTAAACACTTCTCATCTTTTAGGGACAAGCTCAGGAACATCGGCACTTCACCTTGCGTTATTGGGTATGGGTATTAACAGGGATGATGAGATAATCACAGTTCCCAATACATTTATAGCAACGGTTGAAGCAATAAGTCATGCAGGTGCCAAACCTGTTTTTGTAGATGTAGATCCTACGACATATTTGATGGATCCGGTTAAACTCGAAGATGCTATTACACCTAAAACAAAAGTAATAATACCTGTGCATTTATATGGTCAACCTGCGGATATGGATGAAATAATCAAAATCGCAAAGAAACACAATATTTATGTATTAGAGGACGCATGTCAGGCTCATGGAGCTGAGTATAAAGGAATCAAAGCAGGAAGTATCGGTGATGCCGGTGTGTTTAGTTTTTACCCGGGGAAAAATTTGGGTGCATATGGAGAAGGCGGAGCTTGTGCAACAAATAATAGTAAAATAGCGAAGATTATTGAACTATATAGAGCACATGGTGAAATCCAGAGATATTATCATGATGTAATCGGATATAATTATCGCCTTGACGGTTTGCAGGGTGCAATATTGAATGTTAAATTAAACTATATTGATTCATGGAATGAAAAGAGAAGGAAAATAGCAAACTTGTACAATGAAATGTTAAAAGGGGTAGGAGACATCGTAACACCATATGAAACTGCCGACAGAAAAGGGGTATATCATATATATGGTATCAGAACAGGTCATAGAGATGCCTTAAGAGAATATTTAACGAACAATGATGTTCAATCTGCTATTCATTATCCAGTCCCAATCCATTTGCAAAAAGCATATAGTTATCTTGAATATAAGAAAAATGATTTTCCTGTTGCCGAAAACCAGATGGAAACAGAATTGTCATTACCAATTTATGCCGAAATGAGTAATAAAGATATTGAGATTGTTGTGAACAAAATAAAAGTTTTTTTTAACATAGGTGTAAAATAATGAAAACAGTTGCAGTAGTAGGATATGGATATTGGGGACCAAATATATTAAGAGTTTTGATACAAAATAATATAGCTAATGTAAAATATCTCTGTGATTTGAATAAAAGCAGATTGGAAGCTGTTTCTCAGAAATTCCTCGATATTAAGACAACAAGAGAATACGATGATGTACTTAAGGATCCTTCTGTTGATGCGGTTTTTATTATCACACCCATCAATACACATTATGAGTTAGCAGAAAAAGCTCTACTACATAATAAGGATGTATTTGTCGAAAAACCAATAACGAATTCCGTTGAAACTACTGAAAAATTAATTTTATTGGCAAAAGAGAAGGGGAAAATATTGATGGTAGGACATACATTTGAATTCAGCCCTCCTGTAATGGAAACGGATAGAATAATTAAAAGCGGAGAACTCGGAAATATATATTTTATTACATCTTCCAGGGTTAATCTTGGCATTCACAGAAAAGATATTAGTGTAATATGGGACCTTGCTCCACACGATTTTTCAATGATATTCTCGTGGCTTGGAGAACAACCTAATGAAATTCTTACTCTCGGTAGAGATTCAGTAATAAAAGGCAATCTGGATGTCGCATTTATGAATTTAAAATTCCCGTCAGGAGTAATTGCAAATGTTGAGGTTAGCTGGCTCTCACCTGTTAAGATGAGAAGGACTGTAATAGTTGGCAGCAAAAAAATGCTTGTATATGATGACACGGAAAATGTTGAAAAGGTTAAAATATTTGATAAAGGTGTTGATATAGAGAATCCTGAAAATTTCGGGGAATATCAACTTACATACAGAAGTGGAACTGTAGTATCTCCGAAACTAAAGAATACCGAACCTTTAAAAAATGAATTAATGCATTTTATTGAGTGTATCACAGAAAGAAAAACACCGAAAACAGATGGTCATTCCGCTTTAAGAGTTATTAAAGCAATAGAGGCAGCAGAAAAATCTTCAGAGATTTGCAGTTATGTAAAACTGTAATATGATTAATAAAATATCTTTTTCCAAAAGATTTATTCTTTTTTGTTTGGATTGGATAATATTAAATATTTCTTTTCTGTTACCCAATGTATTTAAAAGTGATTTGAGTTTCCCTTTTAGCTATTATTTCTTTTCTTTTTTCATTCTCAATATTATTGCATTTTCAATATTCTTTTATGAATCTTTCTACTCAAGGTTTGAAAATATCCCAAACTCCGAGATTGTCTACACTGTTTTGAAATCAACATTTATTATAACGTTAATCATTGACTTTATTGCAACATTCAATTTCAATTTCCTTATTTTCAATAAAATTGATATCATATATAGCTTTTTTATCTTTACCGCTCTTGTCCTTTTTGAGAAACTTTATATTGCTCCAATAATTATAGCATTTTATCTTAGAAAAGGTATAGATGTTTGCAGGATTGCTATTATCGGGAATACTGAGAAAACCGGATATAT
>JAGLYS010000058.1 GCA_023132105.1 Caldifarciminota bacterium | reverse complement strand
ATCCGCCTGTTTTAAAATCATATAATGATATGCCTTTATCATTTAATCCTAAAAACCAGTTAAATGCTATTTTTATCTTTTTGAGATATTCTTCCCTTCCGTATATTTTATACGCTGTTTTTAACATCTCTACCGTACAAAATGCATCAACCGGTTGCTGGTCGAATGTTGCTCTCTTCTTACCTCTTCTATACCAACCCTCTGTTCCGATTATGGATAAGTGATCATTTTTAAGTGTTTGAGCTAATAAAAAATCCATAGATTCAAGAGCAACATTTAAGTATTTCACATTTGTGGTTACCTCATATGCAAGCATAAGTGATTTTGGTATTATTCCATTTGAATAACCCAATATCGGCTCGTACCATTGCCAATCAGCTTTCGATTGCTTTTCGTATAAATTCAATATTTTATCTGCCAATAATTTAATATATTTCTTTATGGATGTAGCACCCGGGAAACGCTGATTATAATAATATAAACCTAAAATCGCGAAAGCATTTCCTTTTAAATTCAACTTTTCAATATGTTTCTGTGCTTTGTCAAAATAGTTTTTTGCAACAGGAGTAATCCATTCAGGTGCATATTTCATGGCATACCCCAATCCCCATAATGCTCTTCCAAATGAATCATCTGAACCTGTATCATCAAGAAAATTTCTGTCATAACTAAGGAAATTATGAAATCTGCCATCAGGTTTTTGCATATGCAAAACGAATGAGAGGTATATATCCAATAAATCCAATGCCCTTTTATCGCCTATAAGTCTATAATACTTAGTAGCAGCAATAATTGCCCTTGCATTATCATCAAGGCAATACCCGTGATGTCTGTTGGGAATACTTCCTACACTATGCTGTAATATCCCCGTATCATCAGTTATTCGTATCAGGTGATTTAAATTGGGCTCGGGATAGTTGGCTTTCATAATATGATATTTCTCTTTTTTGGGATATATAAAATCTCTTTGAGATAAGATGGAGTTGAAAATATCAAGATACTGTTGTGCTACATTTTTCCATATCATACTTCTTCCATGCTGATATGCTTTTTTTCTATATATATTCATTTCAGTTTCATTGTCTAAATATTCGATTGTTGCCTTTTCAATCCCAATAGAATCTTTGAAATTGACAATTTTTCCTCTCCCTTCATCAAGAAGTTCCTTTGCATACCAATACGGGGTTGATATAATTGCTTTTCCTGCACCAAGAGCATAAGCGAGAGTCCCACTCACAATTTGCTCTTCATTTAAATAAGGTGTTATATATATATCGGAAGCCATAAGGAATTTTGTCAATTCCTCTATATTAACAAAACGATTTAGAAATAGTATATGATCATCTACATTCAATGACTCTGCAAGTTTTTTAAGGCTGAATCTATATTCTTCTCCTGATATCTTTTTTATATTTGGATGTGTAGCCCCCAAAATAATATAAACAATATCGGGATATTTTTTAACTATTCCCGGCAATGCTTGTATTACATATTCGATCCCTTTTCCGGGACCTATAAGCCCGAATGTCAGGATGATTTTCTTACCCTCAAGATGGAATTCCTCTTTATAAAATGATGTGTCAACAAATGGAATATCAGGTATACCATGAGGAATATAAACTACCTTATCATTATCCAATCCATAAATATCTTTACAAAACCCCTGAGCTTTTTTGCTCATTACAACCAATTTATGGGAGTATTTAAACAAATCGTTATAGGATTTGATATACTCTTTATTGGGTTTTTTTAAAATAGTATGCAATGTCGTAATTATAGGCATATTAAGTCTGTTTAAAAGAATTGAAATATAATTTCCTGCAGGACCTCCGAATATTCCAAATTCATGTTGAAGATTTATTATATCGGGATTTGCAATATTTATAAAGTCAGCAGCTTCTATATATTTCATTTGATCCGTTTGATATATTTCAAATTTCACCGTATCGGGATATAAATAACCATCCAAAATATCATTCATAGCAACTATATTTGCATCGATGTGACCTTCTCTTGCAATGGATTTGGAAATATCTGTTGTAAAGGTTGCAATTCCACATTTCCTTGGAAGGTAATTCCCAATGAAATATACGGAATTTTTAATATATTTGTTCTCTTTTTGCCTCTTTTCCATCATAGTCATAATATTTTTATTAAGCCATTATACAATATAATTCGGAATCAAGCAATAGAAAATTGAATTATAAAAATGTTTTCGACAATTATGCTCATAAGCTTTTGACATTTCTCGATTTCCACATATAATGTCAATATGAGAATTTATATGGAATGTATCCCCTGTATATTAAATCAAGGCATTAGAACTATAAGAAAAGTTACGAGCAATAGTGAAAAACAGTGGGAAATAATAAGAAAGATGATATATGCTGTCAATAATGTTAATATAAACATTTCTCCGTTTGAACTTGCCATTATTATAAATAACATAATTAAAGAGAGCGTGGGGAATAATGATCCATATTTAAAGGATAAGAACGATCACAACAATAAAATTTTAGATATCTATAGTGAGATCGAAGAAAAGGTAAACAAAGCCAAAGATAGATTAATGGAATCTATTAAATATTCAATATGTGGCAATAGGATTGACCTTGGGATATTTCCAACCATTGATATATCGAAAGTTCTTGAAATGTGTAATAATATTATTTTAGAAGAAAAGTACTTGGATTTATTTAAAAAGGAATTAAACAAATCAAATAATATTCTTTTTATAGCTGATAATGCAGGAGAAATAGTCTTTGATAAAATACTTATTAATATTTTAAAAGAAATGGGCAAATCCGTTTATCTTGGTGTTCGCAAATTTCCTATTATTAATGATATAACAGCCGAAGATGCAATAGGATTAGGTTTTAATAATGACGATATAATACCAATTGGGTTGGAAGATATAGAAATTGCTGACAGTTATGATCTTGTTATTTCAAAAGGACAGGCGAATTTTGAATTATATCACAAAAGAAATAATGTTATTTTCCTTTTTATAGTCAAATGTGCCATTATTGCAAAGGCTTTAAATGTCCCGATGTACTCGATATATTTTAATAAATTTGGAGATGATTTATGAAAAAAAGGAGTTTTATACTTATATATGATGGAGCTGGCATAGGAGAGCAGGAGGATAGTTATAAATTTGGAGATACGGGAAGTAATACACTAAAACATACAATCGAACATAGTCAGGGACTTGATATTCCCGTTATCGAATCATTAGGACTCGGTAAAATTATTAAAATCAAAGGGATAAAAAGTAATTTAAAAACCTTGGGTGCTTTTGGTAAAATGAGAGAAAAATCGAATGGCAAGGATAGTGTCACAGGACACTGGGAAATAGCCGGAATAATACTAAAAAAAGGGTTCGATACATATCCTGATGGATTTCCGGATGAAATCATAACCAAATTTAAAAGCGAAACGAAAGCACAAGAAATATTGGGAAACAAGGCCTCTTCAGGAACAGTTATAATAGAACAATTGGGATTAAAACATATGAAAACAGGGTTTCCTATAATATACACTTCCGATGATTCTGTTTTTCAAATTGCCTGTCACAAAAATGTGGTACCTCTCGAAAAATTGTATGAATATTGTTTGACAGCCAGGAAAATTTTAGATGATGGTTATAATATTGCACGCGTTATTGCAAGACCTTTTATTGGCACACCGGGAAATTTCTCAAGAACATATGAGAGAAAAGATTATTCCGTTGCGCCACCTGAAAAGACACTTCTCGATATATTAAAAGAGAACGGTTATGATGTTATCGGAATTGGAAAGATTGGCAATTTGTTTTCAGGGAATGGATTAACGGAGGATTATCATACGACAGGCGATGAGGACGGTTTAAAAAGAACTATTGAAGTTATAGAAAGGGATAATTGGGAAGGGCTTGCATTTATTAATCTCATCGATTTTGATACAAAGTACGGACATAGAAATAATATCGAAGGATATAGAAAAAATCTCGAATTAGCCGATAGATATTTGAAAAAAATTTTTAAAAGCCTGAGGAAAGATGATATGCTTTTCATTACGGCAGATCATGGTAATGACCCGACTACCCCGAGTACGGATCATTCAAGGGAATTTGTTCCTCTTCTGACATATTGTCCGGAAGGTAGGAGAAATGTAAATCTTGGCATAAGAAACACATTTGCTGATATTGGAGCAACCGTTGCGGAATATTATGGTTTAACATTAAAGACAGGTGAATCATTTTTAAAAGATCTGTTTAAATGAAATTTATATTTAACCCTAAACAGTTGTATAACTATTTTAAATCTACTATCATACAACTGTTTAAAGAGCATAGATCGCCACACTCCATTGCATTAGGAATAGCTATTGGCTCACTAATTGCAGTGATCCCGATTTATGGCTTTCAAACACTGGTAGCGATTGGAGTAAGTGCAATGCTTGCCAAAACCAGAATAAACAAGGGTTCTATTCTGCTTGGTTCTCAGCTATCGATACCTATATTTGCTCCGTTTATCTTTGCACTGGATTATGCCGTAGGTAATTTTATACTTAATAAAACATGGGAGTGGGTGCTTTATAACAGAACTATCTATTCAGAGATTGGGAAAATTTACATCATAATGCTTGTCGGCAGTTTAATTGTAGCTCCAATTATCTCCGTTATAATATACATTATTACAAAACATTTAATTTACACCTTGAAAAAAGCTATGTAAATATTATACAATGGAATATGACTCTTAATTTATATTATTTGATTCTTATCATATCAGGATCTATTGGTTTTATTTTATTTGCATATTCATTATCACATATTAGAATACAAAAAGTTTTTATTCCCTTATCTCTTCTCTTTCTTGCGGCTTCATCTGTCTCTTTTATCAGTCTTTTATATTATTTTGTCCCTATTCGGAATCATTTTATTGTTAAGTCGATTGAATTTATATTCTTTAATTTACAAGCATTGGCAGTTGTATTATCTTGCCTGATGTATACAAAGGAATTAAATAAATATCACAATAAGATTATCCCGGTTACGATAATGCTTTCGGCAGTAGGATATCTTTGTATTTTAACAAACCCTTTTCACAACCTTTTTTATAGATATTCAACAATATATTTCAAAGCCACAGAATCGTATGGTCCCCTCTTCTGGTTTAATATAGTGATTGCTTACATATTGGTCTTATCCGGTGCGTTTTTAATTATCAAAAGATTTCTATATAATAAAAATAGGAATAATTTGCTTCTTGTTTTTGCAGTCATAATTCCGATTGTATTCAATTTTATTAGAATCACAGGTATTACAAGACTGACAATAGATTTTACATCGGTAGCTTTTATAATAACAGGATTTATATTCTTATATACAATAATGATTGAAGAAAA
>JAGLYS010000057.1 GCA_023132105.1 Caldifarciminota bacterium | reverse complement strand
CGTAATTCTCCTCTGTAATCCCCCTTTCGCTATTGTTAGGAAATAATATAAAGGAATAATGTTTCAAATATTTCACTTCCACCTCCATACAACAACCACATCATCAATTTTGAAATTTATACATGCAATAAATCTTGCATTGCATTGTTTCATAATATTTAATTTCATTTCGGAAATATACCAATCTTTAAAACTATAATCTGTTATAAATCCAGCAGTTCTAATAATCTACCCCCTCTATTTGAACACCTTTATCACTTTTTACGACTTCTCCTATTAAAACAGTATCTTTTAATTCCTTTATTTTATTAATATCGGATCTGTCGATAAAAGACACCAGTCCTATTCCCATATTAAATGTTCTGAATGCATCTTTCGAGGGAACATTTCCCATTTTTATAATTAAGTCGAAAATATAAGGTATTTCCCACTTCCTGCTTATTTTAACACCAGTGCCTTCAGGTAATATTCTTTCAATATTGTCATACAATCCACCTCCGGTAATATGAGCAAAAGCATGAGGTGACAAATTATGTAAGATCCATTGAATTTCACATAGGTAAGATCTATGTGGTTCCAGAAGAATATCACCTATTGTTGAATTACAAACGGGAATTTGTTTGTCTATACTCAATCTGCCCGTATCAAATAGGATTTTCCGAGCAAGAGAGAAACCATTCGTATGAAGGGATTTAGATTTTATACCTACAACAATATCGCCCGCTTTTATCTTATTGCCATTTAGAATCTTTCCCTTCTCAACAACACCTACAATAAAACCAGCTACATCATAATCATTTTTGCCATACATACCAGGCATCTCTGCTGTTTCTCCCCCTATTAATGCTAAATTATTTTCCAAACAGGCATCTATCATCCCTGATATAATCGATTCTGCAATATTCGATTTCAATTGCCCAAATGCAAGATAATCAAGAAAATAAAGTGGTTTTGCTCCCAATACAGCAATGTCATCAACACAATGATTCACAATATCCGTTCCAATCCCTCTATGTTTTCCTGACATAACAGCTATTTTAATTTTTGTTCCCACCCCATCAGCACTTGATACAAGTACAGGTTCCTTATAATCTTTGAATGAAGCATCATTTAATGCACCGAACCCCCCTATATCACTTAATACATTTTTACTGAATGTTCCCTTTACAGCATGATTTATATTCTTTACGAATTTCATACCTTCTTCAATATTTACACCTGCATTTTTATATTCCATTTATTTTCCTCACTATATACATTGACCGAATAATTTCATATTATTTGCATTAATATTATATCTCTCATATTCATAGCTTAAAATATATTTTATAAAGGCATTTTTCCATATAGAGGCATTACTATCGATTTTTGAAAATATTTTCCCCGAAATAAATCCGAAACTATATATCACATTGTTCTCTTTATCAAGCAGAAAAACAGCATCATATAGAGAAACCCATCTAAACATATAATCAATAAGATCCAAAGGAATATTTGCAATAGGGGCAATAATATAAAAATTATGTTTTTCATTACTATTTTCTCGAATAACATCGATTATACCATCTATACAGGATTTACAATCATACAAATCGTTTTGATTCAACCTTGCTATATTCACAGTCTTAAAATACTTAAACAGATTCAAATAGCTTTTTATGTCTGCTGTTTGTACAAAAACAGTAAGTGATGTATCTCTAAATCTTCGCATAAGGCAAATAAAGTCTTGTATATTCATCTTGAGAATATCTATCGGTCATTCCTGCGATATAATCACAAACAATGCGTTCCACATTATCTTTATCTATTCTTTTTTTAAACTGTGGTGGTAATTGATTTATATCTTCCATATATGCTTCGAACAATCCTTTTATAATTCTTTTAGCTCTATTGGACATTTTAACAACCTTGTGATGCTTGTAAAGGTTTTCATAAAGATACTTCTTTAATTCCTTCTGCTTTTCTACCATCTTGTTGTTAAATGAAACGATGCCATCCGTTTTTCTTACATCCTCTATTGTTCTTATATTTAACACCCTAATGTTTCTCTCGGTTTCCTCAATAACATCTGTTATCTGCTTGCCAATCAAATTTCTAATAAGCTTTTTTAATATCAATTCATTATCTTTGTTTTCGTATTTTTCTTTCAAATAATCCCAATATTCCTTTATCATGTAAACATTATTATAAAGCTCCTCTATTGAAATAAAATTACCTTTTAATCCATCATCAAGATCATGGTTGTTATATGCTATTTCATCGGCATAATTTACAATCCTGGCTTCAAGTGTGGGATATTCATCCTTTGCAAAACCTTCAATATCGGCAACAGGATTATCATAACTTGTTTTATGTTTTATTATACCTTCTCTAACCTCATATGTAAGATTTAATCCGGAAAAATCAAAATATTTATATTCAAGTTCATCAACAACCCTAAGCCCCTGTTTATTATGTTCGAATCCACCTTTATCCCTCATTATTTGGTGAAGAGCTTCCTCACCGGAATGACCGAATGGGGTATGCCCTATATCATGTGCAAGAGAAATTGCTTCGGCAAGGTCTTCATTTAATTTGAGTGCCCTTGCAATAGTTCTTGCAATTTGAGCGACTTCTATACTATGTGTTAATCTTGTTCTATAATAATCTGCTTCATGGTTTACAAATACCTGTGTTTTATATTCTAAACGTCTAAATGCAGTAGCATGAATTATTCTATCTCTGTCTCTCTGATAAACAGATCTATACACATTCTCTTTTTCTTTTAATTTTCTTCCTCTTGTATTACAACTTAACATTGCATACGAGGCTAATGCTTCCTTTTCCAAATTTTCTCTATCGGTTCTATTATGCATATGCACCTCAATGTTTAAAATGTCTTATTCCTGTAAATACCATAGTGATATTATGCTCATTACAAGCATCTATTATCTCTTTATCCCTAATAGAACCTCCGGGTTGTATAACACATGTAATCCCGGCTTTACTTGCCATATCTATTGAATCTCTGAAAGGGAAAAACCCATCGGAAGCCATTGCCGTTCCACCTGTATAAGATCCTACAGCACCTGCTTTCTTTATTGCCAACTCGCATGAGTCGATTCTGCTCATCTGTCCGGCTCCTATACCTATTGTCCTGGAACTACTTGTTAAAACAATTGCATTTGATTTTACATGTTTGGCAACTCGCCATGCAAATTTCATTGCATTCCATTCCTTATCTGTAGGTTCTCGCTCCGTTACAACTTTCCATATCTTATCATCTTCGAAAATCATATCATCTTCCTGAATCAACATTCCACCGGGAACAGATCTCATTATCAATTCTCTTTTCGAATTGTAAATATCTTTATACTTTATGAGTCTTATATTCTTCTTTGTTGATAGTGTTTGAAATGCTTCATCTTCGAAATCAGGGGCAACAACCACCTCCACAAAATTACTCTTTATTTCAGATGCTGTTTCTATATCTAATTTTCTATTTAACGCTACGATACTACCATAAGCAGATATGGGATCAGAAATATAAGAAAGTTTATACGCATCGAATATATTATCGCTTATGCCAACTCCACATGGATTGGCATGTTTTACGATTGCACATGAAGGTTTGTCAAATTCAATTACAATATTCTTTGCAACTTCCAAATCGATTATATTATTAAATGATAATTGCTTGCCATGCAATTGTTCCGATGTAAAATATGACGGTTGATTATTGAAAATATCCCTATAGATAGCAGCTCTTTGATGAGGATTTTCACCATATCTAACATCGAAGGTTTTTTTTAACCCTACAATAAAACTATCAGGAAAAATTTCATTGCCAAAATAATTTACAATCAGGGAATCATATATTGCAGTATAATTAAAAGCTTTCTTTGCAAGATTTTTCCTTATTTCTCTTGGAATATTACCATCTTCATCCATATTGCTTATTACAAGATTATAATCATCAGTATCCGTGACTACTATAACATCCTTATAATTCTTTGCAGCAGCTCTTATAAGACTTACCCCCCCGATATCAATGTTTTCCAACACCTCATTTTCGGGAAGATGCATTTTGTATGCTGCTTTATAAAACGGATAAAGATTACATACCACTATATCTATTGGATTGATATTATTCTTCTTTAATTCATTAATATGCTTTTCATTATCTCTCTTGGCAAGTATTCCGGCAAATATTTTCGGATGTAATGTTTTAACCCTTCCTTCGATCATCTCAGGGCTACCCGTCAAATCAGATACATTAACTACTTTCACACTATTATTTGTTAATATTTTAAATGTTCCGCCTGTGCTAATTATTTCATAACCCTTTCCTATTAAACTTTTTGCAAATTCAACTATATCTTCTTTGCTATATACGGAAATCAGGGCTTTTTTCATAAAATCCTCCATCTGTAATTATGCACCATATTTTAACAATTTAAGAGTATGAGCAAGCATTAACTGCATTAAATCCTTTGAATATATTGTTCCTATACTTCCCTTTTGACAGCTATTCTCGTTGAATTCCAGATTATCCCTAAATCTTAAGAAATACTTTGAATAGAACATTATAGGGGTAGTATGAAAGCTATGTCCTTTCATCCTCCATGGCGTTGAATGATCCCCTGTTATTACGATTAAATCAAAATTCATATCGGTAATTTCCATAAAATATTTATCGAACTCCTCTATTACTTGAATTTTACCTCCATAATTACCATCTTCACCATAGCTGTCTGTTTTTTTGATATGAAAGTAGAAAAAATCGTACTTATCATAATTTTCCTTAAGCATTTCTATCTGCTCTGTAATAGTGAATAAATCATTTATTACATCCATACCTACAATTTGAGCAAGTCCTTTATACATAGGGTATGTTGCAATGCAAACGGATTTCAGATTAAACAATTCATTCATCGAAGGTAAATCAGGTGGATTTGAAATACCTCGCATCAATAATGCATTGGTCGGGTGAAAAGATTTTAATACCGATATTATTTCATCCGAAAGTTTGTTGCAAATTTCCGCAGTTTTTGCTGATTTACTATCATTGGTTTTTGCTCTTAAAATTTTCTCTCCTTCCTTTTGCGGGTCCGTGTCATTTACATTATCATATAATCCCTCTCCTCTTAGCAATATAACACATCTGTGTTCTTTCCCAGCATAAAATTCAACATTAATATCTTCGATATTTTTAATTTTCCCCCTTAAATAATCAATCAATTCTTTATTTTTTTCCGTTGATATTCTTCCTGCTCTTCTATCTACAATTATTCCGTTATCATCTATCGTTGCAAAATTGCCTCTTATTGCAATATTACCTTTTTTGATTTTAAGCCCAATTCCAGCAGCTTCAAGAACACCTCTGCCTATGTCATATTTCAACGGATCATATCCGAAAAGTGATAAATGTGCAGGACCACTTCCGGGGGTAATGCCTATATCAACAGGAATACCTTCTCCCAGAGCTGATTTTCTTGATAATTTATCAATATTCGGTTTATTCGCAACGGCAAGGGGGGTACTAATCGTATCAACATCATCAATCTCTATATCCCCGACCCCGTCCATTACAATTAGCAGTATCTTTTTTTCATTGCTTATACTTAATTTCTTCATTATATTTTCTGTTATCATAATACCTCTTTAATTTAATATAAACATCATAATCTACTTTATGATTTTTAATTATCTTATAATCATTCTTATTACCATGGAAATCCGATCCACCTGTCGCAACTAAATCACTTCTTCTTACAATTTCCAGAAAATCATGCTTTTTCTGTTCCGAATGCTTTGGATAATAAACTTCAATGCCATTAATACCCATATCAATCATTATATCTATATATTCGTATGGCAAAGCAATACCCGGGTGAGCAAGTACGGCAATACCACCTGCTTCATGTATATATTCTATTGCCATTTTAGGTAATATTTCCATCTTTGGTTCATAGCAGGGCCCATTATTGTATAAATATCTCTTAAATGCTTCTTTATATGATAGATATCCTCTCCTTTCTATTATTCTGGCTATATGAGCTCTTCCTATGTTTTTATTCATATAGTTATCATCAATTTCTTCTACATCTATAAATATACCATATTTCTGAAGTTTTTCAAGTATTTTAATAGCTCTTAATACTCGTTTTTTCTGCATCTCATTAAATAGAGCAGTTAATTTTTTATTGTAAATATTCATTCCATACCCGATTATATGAATCTCCGTATTGTTATATAAAGTACTTACTTCAACACCCGTAATATACTCTATATTATACCCTGAAGCATTATCTATTGCCTCGCATTGTCCTTTAAAGGTATCATGATCTACAATTGAAACTGCTTTTATAGACAATTCATTAGCAAGTTCGAAAAGCTCAACAATAGACAATTTACCATCGGAATATTTTGAATGAAGATGCAGATCACAATAATCCAAACTAAGACCCCATACCAAAATCTTCGAGAATCTGCTTTATAATTTTACCATCTATTACTTGTTTTTTAGTCAGGAATCCTTCAAGAAGAGCGTTATCAGCAAGTATATTAATAAGTCTTGGTTTTCCTTTGGAATATTTATATATCATTTCAATAGCATTATCCGTAAAAATAGGGGTCGTTCTTCCTGATACTTTTAATCTGTGATTAATATATCCAATAGTTGATTCGTGATTCAGAGGATCAATGAGACATCTTATGGCAATCCTTTCATATAAAGGTAAATCAAGCTTCAAAGATTCTTCCATCTCCTTAAGTCCGAATAATATAAATGTGATTAAGTGATTATTTTCCGATTCTATATTTAAAATTCCCCTGATCTCTTCCATTATCTCTTTCGATTTTAACATATTAGCTTCATCAATAATGATAACAACTGTTTTATTGTTATCATTTAATTCAATCAATTTCTTATACATAATACTGATAATATCAACCTTTAACTCAGGCAGATCTTCTACCCCCAATTGCATCGCTATCTTTTTTAACAACCAGATTGGTGTAATTTCACTATGAATTATAACAAGTAAAGCCGGTTCATATTTCTCATTTGATAACAAAAAGTCCAACAGCCTTCTTGAGATAGTTGTTTTTCCCGCTCCGATATCACCTGAAACGATGGCAAGCCCTCTTTTATTATCAATAGCATGCAATAACTTAAATAATGTCTTCTCATGCTGTGGGCTATTATAATAAAATCTCTCATCAGGAGAATTGGAAAATGGATGAAGTTTTAATTCATAATATTCTAATATATCCATAATTTTAAATATATGTTATCTTATTCTTTTTAATTGTTTTCTTTCCGCTCTTTTTATCTGTCTTCAAATTGTCCTCCATGTTCTTGATTTTTTTCTCTATGCCTGGAAACTTCCCTCCGAGTGATTTGGTTTTTCTATACAGTTCCATCGCTTTTACATACTGTTTCTCTTGTTCATATAGCTGTCCAAGATTAAATGAAATCCCGGCATATTCTTCATTGCTTCTATCGGGTAACGATAATGCTTTCTTGAATATATTCTCTGCCGTAGAATATCTGCCAATTTCAATATGGCATATTGCAAGCATATCAAGCGATTTTAATTGTTCTGTTTTCCCCCTCATAGCGGATTTAAACTCATTTATAGCCATTTCATACATCCCCATCTCTTTATACGAAATTCCCAAATCATAATGGGCTGAAAAATCCCCTTTTTCTACCTGTCTATTTATCACTTCTGAAATCTGATT
>JAGLYS010000056.1 GCA_023132105.1 Caldifarciminota bacterium | reverse complement strand
AAGAACAAATGAATGCTTTGGAGATTGCATCTTATGGTCCCAAAGGTGTAGTAAAAGGGCAGATACAGATAAAAGTAGATTTTCGGAAATCACTTATTCCTTTAACATCTTTAAGTGATAAGGAAAGGGAAAGAATTCTTAAACATTTTATTATTTCTCCAAATGTAAAAGGGAATTTTAGAATTTTAGGAACAAATACAGTTATATTCGAACCCGAACATAGTCTTCCTATGGCTACCGAGTATATTGTAACGGTTAAGAAAGGATTAAGGAATATAGAAGGAAACAAACTTAAAGAAGATCATATATGGCATTTTAAAACACCACTACCTAAAATTAGTATATATCCCTATCAGAATTCCCATCATATTAAACTCAATCAGGCAATACACATATACAGCAGTATTGCTCTAAATATCAGATCGTTAAAAAACAGTATAGAATTTGTTGAATTGGAATCCGGCAAACATATAAAATACAAATTTTCAGAAAGCAAGAAAAATCCAAAAAACAAAGAGGATATTGGTATGTATCGCATTAGATACGACTATATCCTAAATCCTAAACAGGAATTAAAGAGGGATATTCAATATAAAGTAAAATTGAAATCAGGTGTAATGACAGAAAGAGGGAACAGACCTACTGTAAGAGAGTTTTCATCATCGTTTAGAACATATCCTGCATTCCGATTTCTAAAAGTAGGATTTTGTGGATATTGCGGATATAAATTAACTACAAAACCATACATTGCATTTACAAATAATCCGAACTGGGAGGATTTCAATAAATCTGTCTCTATTGAACCAAAACCTGAAAAATGGCCATTTAATCAATATAGTTGTTGTGACTTTGCAGTCGGGATAAATGATTTTTTACTTGAACCCAAAACCAAATATACCGTTGCTATAGGGGAAGGATTAAAGGACATTTATGGTCAAGAGTTAGAGAATCCGCAAAGTGCTACATTTACAACAGGAGAACTTACACCTAAAATGTGGGGACCTAGTGGTTACCAAATTATTACACCTAATATCAAACCTATACTGGGTGTAAAAACAGTCAATATAAATACTGTCTTCTATAAAATAATGCGTTTAACCCCCAAGGATATATTGGTAAGAGAACAATTAAATTATTATTATACGATAAATAAGCTCATCTCAGAGATAAAGAGTAAGGAGAAAAAAGTTAATATTAAATTGAGTGAAATTGGTGTAGGTAAGAGATATTTCGATCTGAAACCTTATCTTAGAGCCGGGAAATATGGGGTTGTTGCTTATACTTTTCGTTCCCCTATTGTGCCATGTTACACTAATCCGATAACATTTAATGGTATTATCTTAAGGACAAATATTGGGATCTACACACAGTTTTTACCTACAGGTGGGATTGTGAAACTAAATCAACTTACTGACGGATCACCTATATCGTTTGCTAATGTAAAAATCTATCGTGAAGATGATTTACCAAGATTAGCAAAGATATGGGATTTGATTACAAATACATATATAAAAGAAATCACCCCCTGTTTTGAGGGTAAAACCGACTCAGATGGTTTATTGATGTTATCAGGTAAAGATATAGTTAGATGTACTAAAAGAAGAATTAGAAATAAAGTGCTAAATGAATTCTATCCACCTGATGCAGACCCGGATGATATTCTATATGATCAGGAAAGGTTTGGATTTGCCAAACCTCCAAGGTTACTGATTATAGTGGAAAAAGGAAATGATTGGACATTTATTCAAACACAATCTAATGGTAATCCTGCTATATGGAGTTTTGGTATACCTATAGATTGGGAAGCGGAACGTCCAATTTCACGAGGAACTATATTCACAGATCAGTATCTATACCGTCCCGGTGATACAGTACGAATAAAGGGTGTATCTCGATTTCTCCTTTATGGCAAGCTATTTACTGGTCAGGGATTGAAATATAAGATAAAGCTTTATAATCCTAAGGGAGCAGAAAAATATATTGGAGATGTAAAAGTGAATGAGTTCGGATCATTTGATCTGGATATACCCACTAAAAAGGGACAAACATTAGGATTTTATCGAGTGGTTGCCGTGACTCCCCATCATGGTTTGAAATTTTACGGTAGTTTTAGATTGGCTGAATTTAGAGTTCCTGAGTTCAGTGTGAATATGAATATAGATAAAGAAATTGTTTTACCAAAAGAACCTGTTCTGATTTCATGGGAAGGAAAATACTATTTCGGAGCACCTATGTCAGGCGTAAAATCTTCTCTCAATATTACACGCAGACGCAGATATTTTAGACCGAAGGGTTGGGAAGGATTTTCTTTTGGTGTTCCTGAATACATTGAGAAGCGAAAAGTTTCTTTGAGTGGTAGATACTTAAGTAAGACTTTTAACCTTACCAAGGATGGTAAGGCATCCAAATCCATAAAATTACGATCTGATGATGTTCCTTATCCAATGACATATCATTGTGATGTCGAAGTAGAAGATGTTTCAAGACAGACATCTTCTTGCAGCAAGGATTTTATACTGCTTTCTGACAATCGCCTTATCGGGATAAAGCTTTCCGACTGGATTGTAGCAAAAAATAATAGTATAAATGTTTCCGTAATAGTGAGTTCACCTGAAGGGAAAGCTTTAATTGATATCCCTATCGTTATTAAATTGATAAGAAGAGAATACCACTCGGTAAAAACAAAAACCTCAGATGGAAAATTCAGAATCGAACGTTCTGAAATTAAGAAAACAGTAGAGACAAAAGAGGTGATTAGTGGTAAAAAACCTATAGATGTAAAATTGACACCAAAAGAGACAGGAGCATTTATTGTTATGGCAGAATTGAAAAAAAAGCCGGATAACAGAACATCTGCTGCTACATCACTCTGGGTAGCAGGAGAAGATTATGTCCCGTGGGAGGGGGCAGGAGAAGATAAGCTTGAGATTATTATGGATAAAAAAGAGTATAAAGTAGGGGATGAGGCTGTAGTGTTTGTAAAATCACCGTTTCCGGAAGCAGAGCTTTTCCTTACCGTATGCCGTGAAAAGATATTCTTAAAAGATACAAAAAAAATCAAAGGCAGTGGATACACTTATCGTTTTCAAATAACCGAGGATATGTTACCGAATGCTTATGTAGGAGCTGTATTATATCGGTTAGGAAAACCTATTGTTCCTGTAGAGGAGGAAGAGGGGAAACATATAGAAAAGATTGGGTTTATCGGATTTAATGTTTCGATTTCCGATAAATACCTTAATGTGAAAATTAAACCATCACAGGATAAACTAAGACCATCCGAAGAGTTAAATGTAGATATTCAGGTTACATGTACAGATAAAAAGATACATAAAAGTGAATTAACCGTAATAATTGTCGATGAAGCTGTGTTATCATTGACCGGATATAAACCACCTGATTTAGTGGGGATTGTATACAGACATAGAGGGTTATCAGCAAGAATAAACGATAATCGTCCGTTTATAATAACAGAGGAGGATATACTGCAGAAAGGTTCGGGTTATGGTGGCGGATTAATGCAAAAAATTGTCGGTCCAAAGGTGAGAAGTGAATTTTTGAAATTAGCATATTATAATCCCAATTTAATAACTGATAAAAACGGAAAAGCCCATTTTAAATTTAAAATGCCTGATAACCTTACAACATGGAAAATTATGGTAGTGGCAATAGGAAAGGAGAATCTGTTTGGCTATGCAGATAAAAAAATAATAGTTTCTCAACCATTTATACTTCGACCTGTTTTACCAAGATTTGCAAGAATCGGGGATGAATTATTGTCCGGTGTCGCTGTAACAAATCTTACAAAAGGCGACGGATCGGTTGATATAAAAGCAGAAATATCAGGCAATTCTCTTATTTTCAAGGATAATGAAGTAGAAAAGAAAGGAGTGCATATAAAAGCAGGTGAGTCAAAAACAGTACTCTTTCCATTTATAGCAAAGGGCATTGGTGAATCAAAACTTAAATTTACAGCTAATTTTAATGGTATCTATAATAACAAAGAAATTGAAGAATCGGATGCATTGCAAATACCTTTTACAGTCCGGGACATATTAGCAACGGAAACTGTTGTTTCCGTAGGAGAGACAAAAAATAGATCCAAACAAAAAATTAAAATAGGAGAAGGAATTAGAGAAGATGTAGGGGGATTAAATATACTCCTTTCAAGTACGGCTTTGACCAACATAGGCGAAGGGGCAAAGTATCTGGTGGATTATCCTTACGGTTGTCTGGAACAAACATTGAGCAGATTATTGGCTCTTATTCAGTTAAAGTTCTTATCAGAAAAATATGGATTTTCTTTACAGGCATTTAAGCCGGTCGATAAAGTGATTGAAGCAAATATAAGAAAAATAATCCTTATGCAAAACACTGATGGCGGATTCAAATACTGGCCTACGAGTAATAGATCCGATTGTTTTCTCTCTCCTTATGTTGCATACCTTATAAAAAGAGGTAGCGATCTTGATTATGGAGTTCCAAAAGAGAATGTGAATAGACTATTAAATTTCCTTGATAATACATTAAGAAATCCTTGTTATAGATTCAGTACATGGCAAGGTCTTGCCGAATACAGGATTAATATTCTTATGGGGATGCACCATTTAGGGCATAAAGACGAAACCTACTTTGAGGAATATTTCAATCGAAGAAATGAATTAAGTTATGGAGCACAGATAAACCTTACATTTCTCCTGTTTCAATCGTCAAATTGGAAAAAAGAGGCATATAAATTATTAGACGAAATAAAAAATGGTATGTTCGTAACAGCCCAGACAGCTCATTTCGAATCTCCGAGAGAGATTCCTCGCTCATGGTTGTTTATGTACTCACCCGTAATAACAACAGCTGAAGGTATTAAATTATTCTTGGAAATGGATCCCGAAAGTGAATATATAGCAAAAATGGCAAGGTACATTTTAAATGCGAGAAAAAACGGAAGATGGAGAAATACATATGAAAACGCTAAGGCAATAGATGGATTGGTAGATATTTCGTTAAAAAGGGAAGCTAAACCACCGGAATATACAAGTACAATATTAATTGCCGGAGAAGAGATGGTTAAACACCTATTTAAAGGTTATACATACAAACCTCAAGAGAAATTTGTACCTATATCAAAATTACCCAAAGGTTTGAATGATATAATAATATCTAAGAAAGGTAGCGGACGATTATATTATACTCTTTCATATTCATACCGATTAAAGGGACCTCAACCGTCACGAACAGAGGGTTTTTCGATTAAACGAACGGTTAGAAACAAGGATACGGAAAAGGTAATAGTGGAATATGGAAAAAAGCCACCAAAACAGGTCAAGATAAATGCAGGTGATATTATAGAGGTAGAATTAGAATTTTTGGTTCATCAAACAGGTTATCATTTAATCATCGATGACCCGATACCTGCTGGATTAGAGGCAATAGATGCTTCTTTGAAAACTACATCTACAAGATATAAAGCAGGTACTTCAGAAAATGTAAGTAGAGGATCCTGGCGTAACCCCATAGAGCATACGGAATTAAGGGATGATAGAGTTGGACTTTATGTGCATTTTATTACACCCGGTATCTATAAATATAAATACTTACTAAGAGCTACTTCTTCGGGTGTATTTTTCTGGCCGGGTGCAAGAATATCTCTGATGTATGAACCGGAACAATTCGGAAGAAGTAGTGAGGGATTTATATCTATACAAAAATGATATGAAATTCGGATTACAGAATATATAAACATGCGGAAAGAGGATAAATGAACACAAAATGGGGAATAGACAAAATAAAACGAAAATGGAATACATATTTAACATTTTGTAGTTTTAATAAATTGAAAATATTAATAGTTTTTGTATGTGTATTACTTATATCCGGACTGAGTTTCCGCTTTACGCCCTATATATTTCCTATTAAGAAAAGGGATATAAATAGAAAACGATTCAATTCCGTAAAATTCTATGATAGAGATGGAAATCTTCTTCAGGAAGTACTTTCACAAAATTCCAAGAGATCTGTTTATGTGAGTATCGATAAGGTTTCTCCATATTTTCTGCAAGCAATAATAGTGTCCGAAGATAAGAAATTTTATCAACATAAAGGAATCGATTATGGAGCTATATGTAGAGCTATTTATCAGAATATAAAATCGAAAAGGGTTGTTTCTGGTGCTTCTACAATAACTCTTCAACTGGCAAGGATGATTAACCCCGGTAAGAGAACGATGGTAAAAAAAATCAAGGAGGCATATCTTGCTTATAGATTAGAAGCCGGAATGGAGAAAGAGACGATTTTAGAAGAATATATTAACAGACTTCCTATGGGAGGCAATCTTTATGGTGTAGAAGGAGGTGCCAGAGCTTATTTCGGTATACCATCCTCGGACTTAACTCTGGCACAAGCAACATTTTTGGCGTCCATTCCGAATTCCCCGAATAAACTCAATCCATATAATAATTTAAAAGAGATAAAAGTACGACAGAAATATGTATTGGAAAATATTTATAAACGGGGATTGATTCCAAAAGAGCGAATTAAAGGTGTTTTAAAGGAAAATGTATTACTTAAACCTCAAATTTCATCTTTTCTTGCACCACACTTTGCCTTTCATCTGATGTGTAATATGCCCGTTAATGCACAGGTGGTAAGAACGACCATAGACGGTGAATTGCAAAAAATGATTCAAGAACAGATTAATAAGGTATTATATAAACTAAGAAGATTTAATGTTACAAATGCAGCAGCCATATTATTAGATAATCATACAGGGGAAGTATTGGCTTATGTAGGTTCAGCAGATTATTTCAATAAAGATAATGAGGGGGAAAATGATGGAGTAAGGGCTGCAAGACAACCGGGTTCGACGCTAAAACCGTTCTTATATTTAATGGCGATGGAAGAAGGATTCAATCCGGCAACTATAATTTCTGATATACCTACTTATTATCGAATGCCAGAAGGTATATACAGTCCTAAAAATTACTCGGAAAAATTTCATGGTCCTACGAGACTTCGAGAAGCCCTTGCAAATTCACTCAATATACCTGCTGTGAGAATTCTGGCTAAAATTGGTATAGATAGGTTTTTAAGTCGACTTAGAGAATATGAGTTTCATTCATTGAATAAAGATGCAGATTATTATGGTATTGGTCTTGTTCTCGGGGGGGGCGAAGTAAACCTATATGAATTGACAAGAGCATATATGTGCATTGCAAGGATGGGACATTTCATTCCGATAAAAGAGATATTGGCAATAAACGGAGAAGAACAGAATGAAGCCATTGATGAAAAGATAATTTCTACATATCAGATGAACTATTTGATTTCAGATATTTTAAGTGATAGATTTGCGAGAACATCGGAATATGGATTCACTTCCGTGTTGAATTTCCCTTTTTTCTGTGCAGTTAAAACAGGTACTTCCTTCCATTTCTGCGACAATTGGACTATAGGATTTACAAAAGACTTTACACTCGGTGTCTGGGTAGGGAATTTCAATCACTCCTCTATGCAAAATGTATCCGGTGTATCGGGTGCAGGTCCTATATTTGCCAATATTATGATGATGCTTTATAACAATAGGAAATGGCCCAGGAAATATACTATACCATATGACATTGTTAAAGTTCCAATTTGTGCTTTATCAGGGAAAAAACCTAATATAAACTGTTCATCGATTATTGAAGAAATTATTCCCGAGAGAGATTTGGCAATTTATGAAAGAGATATTTGCAATATGCATATAAAGCATAAAGGGGAAATATTTACCGTTTTACCTGAAAAATATCATGAATGGGCAAAAAATCTCGGGATAAAAACACCACCTAATGAATATTGTCAGGAGAAGGAATTCAGTATCTCTAACCCTAAAGATGGAGTTATATATTATAGACTTTCTAATCTTTCACCTGAATTTCAATCAATAAGATTTGAATTGAAGAACTCAACTACAGAGGGGAAGATAGAATGGATTTTGAATGGGGTTCACTTACAAACAACTTCAAAAGAGCATAGCTTTTTGTGGCAGGTGAATCCAGGTAGATATACATTAAAAGCAGTTTCGGAAGATGATAATAATTTATCCGATAGTATTGAATTTATCGTAAAATAAGAATGTATTTGTTGTTAGGTGTATAAGATATTTAACTAATAGGAAATCTATTAATTTCATTCTATTGGAAATCCAACATTAAGATGCTCTTTTCTTATCAATATAATCCTCTCTGTTTTAGATAATAATCAATTTCACCAATATTCTTATTTAAATATTTAGCAAATTTCATTTTAGTTAATTTCGTCTTTTTATAAGCGGAATATGCAAGCATTAAGTAAGAAAATGGAAATTCATCCTCATCTTGCAGCTCTTCCTCTTGTGAATTTTCTAAATTATATTGGTTCCAAAATTCCTTTTTAATATTTTTATCAATTAGATTGTTTTTCTTCTCCTTCTTTATATATCCTAAATATTCCAATCTTGCTGCAAATGCTTCTAAAGATACTTGGAATTTTATAGAAGTCTGCAATACGAAAAAGGAATCGATTTCATTCTGAGAATGTAACGTATCAATTTCTTTTTTCACTGTA
>JAGLYS010000055.1 GCA_023132105.1 Caldifarciminota bacterium | reverse complement strand
CCTCCTAATGATTTTGAAAATAAAATTGTGAAAATTCTTGAATCGTATCTAATTGTTCTAATGTAAAATATCTATCCATAAATCCATATCTGTTTAATTCATAAACTTGCAATGTATTCATTATATTTTTAGTCCCATCATTCGGATGACTCAGATGCCCTATATTATGTCCTAATTCATGCGTAATTATTACAGATAGTGCTCTGTGAATGTCAGGCATCAAACTATCTGGATTATCTAAATAGTATTGCTTATTCCACCAATCATGCATATATTGTCTATAAAATCTCTCTGTAAATATATATATATAATTATTGTAGTAATCCGTCTCATAATAATTCCACTTAAAATTGCCAAATGCTTTGATTGTTAAACCATAAGTACTGGAAGTGTCATATAAACCACCATAAAGGGACGAAAAAATTATATGAACCGTTTTCGTTGCATTAGATGCATAATGATTATTTCTGAATATCTCGGCACTATTATGACATCCCAGGGAATATTCATAAAGTGTTAATGTGTCATCTGAAGGAAGGATTGTTTTAAATCCATGTTCATATGTATTTTCATTAAGATAATACGCATAAGGTCCTACAACCGTTGCAATCTCTTCGGTAGTATCTATTCCTATTGCCAAATTTGTCGTTAATGCACTATCCGTAGTATTCGGTACATTATACCCAGATCTGAGGAAATACATATTTACGGAATTAAATAAGTTATCAAACCCTAATAGATTTGCTCTATAATACATTAAAGAATCACGAAGATAATATGCAGCACTGTCATAATCAACCTCTATTAACATCTTCTTCCTAAAATAGAACATAATCCTATGAGTATAAGTATTTGAATCGCTATTTTCACAGTATTTCAATGAACATACTACAGCAAAATTATCAAGAGAAGATATCGCTTTATCGTAATCACTTCTTTCTATCCTAAGTGTTTGTTGACCATACACCATAGTACTATCAGAATTAAAAGATATGTTTGTAAACCCATCCATTGTAACATAAATACTTGGGTGATATGAAGAACTTTCTATACTAAATATATTCTCATTCTCTTCCGGATCTATTGTAATTACACTAGGATCAATTTTAGAACTAACATTAAAATTAATGTAATACTCGGGGTAATCGTAATTGGGTATTAATATAATGGCTTTTGTGTATAATTCATCCCATGCATGAACCCCAGATGTTAATGAAAAATCTGGTTCATTAATATATGTTTCAGCAGAAGAAGAATTGCTACTACAACCATTTGTCATAAACATATTGTATAACATAAATATAAGATATACAATTAATAAAGCTTTTTTCACCAAACCTCCCTGGTTGATTGTTAAAATTCTCTTTATTATACTGCCCCCCCCCATGTTGTCAAGTAGTATTTTATAATACTAAGTAGATAGGTATAGATTTATTTATCAGTTTGATTATTCCCCCTCCATTCAGTTCCCTCTTAGATCCTGAAATAAATTCAGGATGACACATTTGTAATTTGTCTCCCATTCGTGAAATTGGCTTAAATTAGTGAAATTAAAGCAATAAATATTTCTCTATCTCTTAGTGAAATTCGTTACAAATTTGTGAATTCGTGTTTAATTTTCCCTTTTGCTTTAAAACATCAAAAAGATAGGACTAATCCTTTACTTTTTTATAAAAATATGTTAATAGTTCAAAATATGAAAACAATCTATTATTTCAAATCAGTAATAATTATATTAATAGCAATCACTTTTAATTCCTGTAGACAAGAAATATCAGATCCATTTGATGAAAATTACAAGGAACTCTGGGAAATGAGGTATGGGACTATTGATGATGAATGCGGTCTCGATATTATAGAAAATGATGATTATAATTATCTATTACTTAGCAATGGAGATGTTAGAAATATTAGCATATATGGTGATGTAAATGATTATTATTCACAGGATGGTATTTATTCATTAGCAGGTAATTCTTACTATAATTTTGCAGTTGTCGGACGAAGTGGTTTTTCTTCTTATTATGTTCTTATTAAAAATCGCTATAATATAAAAGAAAAGACTTTTTCAGGATATGGAGGATTTAATAAAATTAAAGGATTGTCTAACAATATTTATTTAATCGGAGGAAGTAAAAGAGTTAATACAGAATATTATCAACCACACATCGTGAAAATAGATGAAAATATTAATATTTTATGGGAAAAAGGATTCGGAGACACACATTCAAAAGGTTTTGTTAAAGATATTATTATAAGCAATGATGGAAACATTATAGCTCTATGTATATCAAAAACATATAATAATTTTATTAAAGAATGGGTTCCTCATATATGCTTGGCTTCATTGGATCAAGATGGGAATTTATTGACATATAAGGATTATACGGGTGTGTTTGGAAGCGGTTTGTTGTCAATAACAAAAACATCGGATAACGGATATATTGCCGTAGGATTCAATTATAATCTTGGATTCGATACGGATATATTACTTGTAAAAATAGATCAATCTCTGAATATTAAATGGAAAAAGGGATTTGGCGGGAGCGGAAATGATGAAGCATATAAGATTATTAAATTATCCTATGGTGAATATCTTATATGCGGGTATACAGAATCAATAGGAAATGGAAACAAGGATGTTTATTTGTTGAAAGTGGATGAAGATGGCAATAAAATATGGGATAGAACATTCGGAGGTAAAGATGATGATATTGCGTATTCAGTTTGTGAAACATATGACGGAGGATTTATGATTGTCGGCAGTACAAAATCCTTCAGTGCCGGAGAAAATGATATATATTTAATTAAGGTGATAAGATCAAATTTAAAATGATAAAAAATAAAGCATTAATTGCTATTGTAACTATTTTATTATTAAACTCATGCAGTTTCTTTAGCAATAAGGATAAGATAGAAAAATACAATTGTAATATTGAATGGAGTAAAACCTGCAATATAGATTCAGTGAGATTTTTACAAGCGATTAAGAAAACAATTGATAATGATTATATATTGGCTGGTGCGAAAAATGACAGATCAATTTCCTTAATTAAAATTAGTAAAGATGGGAACAAAATATGGGAAAAGGTTTATATTGACACATTGAATAACCTTTTTATATCTAATGTATTTCCAACATCATATGGTGATATTATAGTTACTGCCGGAGCTTTTTATAGAGATACAATTTGGGGATATTTATGGCTTGTGCCGTATATTATTTATTATGATGAAACAGGCAATATGAAATGGACTAAAATGATAATACCTTATCTATCACA
>JAGLYS010000054.1 GCA_023132105.1 Caldifarciminota bacterium | reverse complement strand
TATTTATCAAATCCCAAAATCTATACTCATGCTTTTTCATTATTTTCCCCCGCCTTTTCTTCTTTTAATGATAAATTAATGCCTAATTCATCTTTAAGAGTTTGTTTCCATATACCCAAGCAATAACCATAGATTTTGTTCATTTTTTTATATTTTACTACATCCAATATATTCAATATATTAATTAGCAAAACTATTAATCCAATTAATAGTATCATATTTAGATTTTCTGTTTCGGCATAATAATCAAGACTTGATATTGTTTTTGGAACAATTGATAGAACTATAATGAAAAAAGTTTGTAATGGAATTAAAGTGCCAGTTATGGATGCTATAATCCAATAGTTTCTTTGCCTATTATTTAATTTTATCCAATATGGATTACTACATAATGCAGTTATCCACATAATTAGAATGGGCATCATCATTAATGATAAGAATAATAGCATTCCAGTTTCATTAACTCCAAATAATTCCCATATATACACAATATCAATCCTTCCTTTCAAAAAGAACTGTAAAGGTGGTAGATGGATTCCTTTGCCTTACCTTCCAATCCCTATGACCATAATCAGCCCAATTCTTGAATACTTCTACCAAGAGTTTGGTGTAGTAATGAATTTCACTTTGTCCTAAAGTGTGTTTAGATTTTAATCGTTGTCTTTTGATTAACTTGCCTAACTTTACTGCATTCACACTGAATTTATTAAGATTGGGATCTACTTTATCAAGTATCTCCCAAATGGAGTGCATCATTGTGTAACATTCATTACTTGGTTCAGCCATTTATAACCCTCTAATCCCTCAATGGATATACTTTCATCTTCATTATTAGGAACATCCCTAATATAAAAGTTGCCACAGGGTAGAAGGTTATCACAAATGCAAATGTTATGGTGTGCAATGTGATGGTTTCTTGTCCGAGTACATATATGAAGTATGATGTAAAAGATACGAACAGGATGATGGTTATAAATGCTATAAACCATCCAACTTTCTCTACTTTCTTTCTTTTTTCCGACTTCGGTTTTTCTCCATCATTCATGGTTTTCACCTGATACCAATAAAATCTACAAAGATATATACTTTGTTATTTTTTAAAAGTTATAATAATTCGATTACGATAATTGATTGTTACAATAGACTTATGCAATTGAGATAATTCATTCGTGGATGATAGCCATTACAATAATTTATTGCACAATGAACTTATGCAATAGAAGGAAAATGCTTGACTACTCCAGCAACATGATTGCTTGATCTCTTTGATTGATTGTAACTATATCATGAACGATAAAACCAAATCCCTTATAATATTCAATTAAATCTAAATTACAAACAAATCTTTTTTGAAGTGTGGATTTCTGAATCATATACACCATTAATTTACTGCCCAATCCTTTGCCTTGATGGGTTGGATCTATAATAAGCTGATCTAACCAAAAGATTTTCTGTCTGCCATAATCTTTATTGTATGGGTTTTGCATTCGATTTATGTCAAATGTAATAGCCCCACGAACTTCTGGATCTGCATATACATAACAATTTCCTTTCTTAATGATTATCTTGAACAGCTTATAGGGATTCTTCATGTTATTGATTGTTGCTTTATGTATTCTTACTACTTCATCAAGATCGTTTAATGTAGCTAACCGAATCATTTTCTCCACTTCCTCATCATCCTATCTGCAAATGCTTCTGCCTTTGGTTCTGCTTCAGCCCATAAGACATAATGCCCTAATTCATGATATACTGTGTCTATCCACATATCCCTTGAATGAGGATGCGTGGCTGGAGTTAGAAGCCATATCTCACCATGATCATGGCATTTACCAAGTGTAGAACCACCATCTATATTGGAGTACCATTCAATCTTTGGAATTGGCAGGTTATAATAAGCACAAAATCTTTTAATTGCACGATCAAATTCTATCTGATTAATGGGGTGTGATTCTCCTATATCTTCATTATCATTATAAAATTCCTTCAGTTTCCTATGGATATAGCGACAATCTATTTTTGGTGGAGTATCTAATTTCATTATTCCAGCCACATCTTGACTTGTTCAATTCGTTCTTTTAGATCTTCCATAGTATGTTTCGTCATGAATATGACCTTGCAATTCATCCCATCAACAACCGCCCAATCATCCTTGATTATACCATGATCCATATGATAGTCAAATGCTTTGGAAACAATTGCCCTGTCAAGCCCAGTATATTCAACTAATTCATTGAAACCTATTCCCCTACCATTTTCATTTTGGAAGTCATAGATCGCTATCAATACCTGTGTAGCATAGCTGATTCTTGGATAAGTACATTTTTTATGGATCTCTTTTGCAAATGCTTTGGCAAGTGTTACTAAATATCTACTTTTATAATAACGGTTAAGATGTCTTGTATAACCCTTTCCATCAAAAACAAATTCCATTAATGTACTCGGCATCAAACCTTTGATTCCCTGTGAATAGACCTTTACAATCCCATGTGGTGTGTAAACTGTTCCACTAAATGATCCATCTTCTTTATCTATTCCAATAGAACCATGCCCTCTGCCAATAGGATAATCGTGTGTTTTTACTTCGAATTTTGCCATTTTGCCACTCCCATATATCTAATCCTTTATCACGCTACATAATTAAATACATTGCTATTATTTTTCTATCAATTCTGGATTCTCATGAATGTTACCTATAACTTTGATTTCATGACTTTGATGGCTATCTTTTGTTAGCTGGAAATAATGATGATTTCTACCGAGTGGAATAAAATTATAATCAGATGCATAACCAAAACATCCATGCCTGAATATTATTTGATTGATGAACATACGTGATTTATCATGAGAAAATATATCATTCTCATATATCTCTGTTTTGAGAAGATCATACAATCCAGTAAACCGATCTACAGATAGGATCTCATATTCTTCATATTTTTTGAATGGCAAAAGAAAATTATCTAATAACATCCCCATTGTGAAGTAGAAAAAATCTATTGTTTCTACACCATTCCCTTTTCTTCGCACTCTGAATCTATACTTTATGTTTTCCATTCTTATTCACCTTTTTATTTCAAGTAATTTTGTTCTTAATTCTTCAAATGATTTCCTATTATCTTTTGTTAATTTTGCATTACATGATCTGCAATATTCAAAGTAAGGTAGGACTTGGGCATAACATTCAGGGCAAAATTGTTTCTCTTTACAATTTATGATGTACATTTTAATCATCTCCCAAATCTCGATCACAAGCTAAATGAACCATAAAACCCATTGTAAAAAATAGTGCAATTATAATACTATTAAAGAATAGGAATACTATAAACCCAATAATGATTGCTGTGTAGGGTTTGTGCATTATTCCTCTATGCTTTAAGCTAATAATACAACCCATAAGTATTAAGCCGATTAATAAGCCAAGAAAATATTCTATGAAAACATAGTAAAATAGTATTGGAAGGATTATCATGAATGTAATATAGAATGCCTTTGAAGTGCCAATATCAATGTCTGGAAAGATTGAACCATATAGCCCACCAATGAAGGCGATCATAATATTTGGAATTGCTATGCCAAAGAAAACAAATCTTGAAAGATCAAAGATGCTTTCGGATGAAAAAAGTGTTATATCTATTACACTAATTTCTTTTAAAATCGCTGAAATAGTTAATAATATTAATAAAATAATACTTGAAATAAAACCCCATTTGAGATGATCCTTCCAGCCCATTAATTAACCACCACTTCATATCCAGTATCTTCTTCTTCCTTAATGTTATTGGCTTCGTATTCTTCCATTGCTTCATCCCATATACCTTCTTTTTGCCATCTTTTAATAGTGCTTCTCAAAGTCTTATCGGTAGTGTTCATCATACTTGCAACTTGAACTCTTTTATCGTCTGTCATATTCAATAATTTGATTACTGTATGTATCTCGCCATCTTGGATACCTCTTGATGCTGATTTGAATTGATACCCATATGATGTTAAAACAAATCTTAATGAATCGGTCATGGCTTTTTTATTGAGTTTTATATCGGGATGGTCAATGTTGAATAATACCCAAGCGTTAGATATGAGATTTGCCATTGATTCATTCTTGCCATCTTCATCAGGAATTAATCTGAACTTTCTTGGGTTCTTGGACATTATTTGGATGTAATCTTCTATATCAAATGTTTCTGCAATCTTTTTTGGCTGGAATGATTCTAATCCTGTTTTCTGTTGCCATTTTACGAATGCTAATTTCTTTTCCTCATAGGCAGGAAGTATCTCTTTTGATGGCAAATTAAAATGCATATTTCCAGATTCGTTTGTATTGCCCTGCATGATCTGAACTCTGCCCTCATCATCTCTTATTCTTGGATACCTGTGCCTAATTTTTCCAGAACGCTGTTCTACAATAACATGGAAATACTTCAGCCAACCGAAATTACCGCCAGTGAAAGTAGGATCTATCATCTCGGCAAAGCCATGAATCATACTTCTGATTCTGCTATCAATGAACTTAACATTTGGAACTGTCATTATTAGAATTAAATTGTGCCTTCTGAATGTTTCAAAAAGGGATGAAATAATTTTATTTTGTTCACGATACCAATCCCTACTGGAAAGTGATACGCCAACTTCTTCCCAAAGGATTACAGAACCTTTTGGTAATCCCATATCAAGTAAAGCAATGAACTCTTGGGGATGGAAAACTATTCTATCTACATTGAAATATGGATCAATATCTTCAGCTAATGAAATTCCAGAGAATGATTTCCCTGAATTGTGTGTAACCATGTTGTTATCTGTTATATACCATTTGTTTGGACTATCTAATTGAAACCCATAAACTATTTCAGAATGTCTTGGCAAGATCCGTACATGAACTTCATTGATGTTAGAATCAAATGTTATGAGTTTTTTACCTGATAATTCTTCTGCTTTTTTATGATTGATTAATCCAGTATCCTCATTTATAAATGGGATCTTATGATGATGAGAACAACTGTAAAGGATTTCTTTCGTGCCTTCTTTAACAATATTAAATGTGGTATTTGAATAGTCTTTGTGTGTTTGTAAAACTTTTGAATTGACATTTGAACCATCAAATTGCGGAGATAATAGTATATCTCCAACCTTAATATCTTCAATATTTTTCCATAGATGGTTTGCCATTAAAATCTTTGATCCTTTTGGTTGGCAACCAACTTGACCAACGATTAATAATATATAATTTTGATTCGCATAGATTCTACGCAATGCATAATCACTTAACCAATGCTTGTGTTTCTGTCTTTTTTGTTCAAGTATCAACTTATAATCTTCATCTAATGTATCACTGGCATGAAAATGAGTGTCCTCGAACTCAACTTCGATTCCAGCGTCATTAAATTCCTCATCAATTTGTCTGGCTTCAACTTCTGGAAACGCTACTCCTGACATTTATTTCTCCTTTATTATCCACGTATTCTTCGGGGGCATCCACAATTGTTGTTTTCCATAGAAAATCTGCTCGATCCATTACACTAACTACGATCCTGATTTTTTCAATATTCCACATATATGGTTCATAATTTTTATGGTCTGGATTTCCAAAACTTTGATTGTTCATTTTCCAACGATAAAAATCTTCTTCTGTTATATAAGGTGAAAGTAAAAACCATAGTGTATCAATGTGAACGGTGGAATCCATACGATTTTTTGTTAAGAAAGAAAGTAAGTACATATGATTAAAAAGAATGTCAGTAAATCCGACATCTTCTTTTAAATGACTTGACATACCGCCACCGCCAATACCAACAGTTCTGGCTTTTACAAAGACATTGAATTGCCTTTTAGAAATCGTCTTTTTGGGTAGAACGCCAGAACGATAAAGCACTAATGAAATAATTCGTAACTTATTCATTGATGCTTCATAACTCTGATCTTCTGGAAGATGCGTTTCATCTTCCCATTTGTCATGATCCTCGTCTTTGGTGTATCTATCAAGTAATGCCCATAACATATCTATGTGATAATCAAATGGTTCTGCTGTGGATGTTAGTTGTGAAAGTGTTTTCAAGAATCTCATCACAACAGACCTAAATGAATCCTGACCTTGACCTTGCATTATAATAACCTATTAGTTACAAACATATATACTTTTTGTGATATATTCATACTCATCAATGAGTTAAAATGATTTGACTTATGTTGGTATAACATTATTACACCGCCATATCAAAGGTTCTACCACTGAACCAATACTCCTTGAAATGTTACTTTCTCGGAGATACTTTTGCAATATGTTTACAGATCCATTCACATCTGCATTTACCTTATTGCCACATTTATTACATACATACAATCCCCTATTCTTTCTATTGGATTTCTTTATCACACCACAGCAACTACAAGTTTGGCTTGTATAACTCTCGTTCACTTTTTCAAATCGTATTCCAGATAAAATTGCTTTATATTCTATCTGTAAAGTGAGTTTAGAAAATGCCCAACTGTGTAATTTCTGTCCTGATTTCTTATTCCATTTCTTGCCTTTCCTTATATTCTTTATATCACCAACAATAATAGTGCCAACGCCATTACGCTTTGCTTCTTCAATGATTGACTTGGAAACTGTATGTATTATCTGATTTATTTGTCTTATTTTCTTATCGTTCATACGCCCCAATGCCTTACTCCATTTTTTACTATGCTGAACTTCTGTTTTTGATTTTACTTTCGCAATCTCTTTATTGAAGTAATGTTGAACTGCCAATGCCTGACCACCCTTGTATATCGTGCAGTTGCCTTTCATGTCCACCGTTGTTGCGAGATTAATAATGCCTAAATCAATGGACATTATATTTTTACACCTACTTGGCTTTGGTTCGGGAACTTCGTAAGTTACATGAACCATCCACTTCTCCTTATGATAGAGTATGGTTGCCATCTTTGGAACTGATCCTGCCAATATCGGTTTCCATTTATTTAATTTGAATTGTAAATAACCAATGCCTGTTTCTTTTTTGAACTTTCTGGACATAGAAAATCTGATGGTTTCGTTTTCAATCCTGAAATGTTGAGAGAAAGTCAATGGAGATAGTTTGGTTTTTTTACGATACATAGGTGGATTTGCTTTTGTGTCGGTCTTTCGCAATGCAAACCATGATTTGTAATTATCACCTAAGTTTTTACAAACTGCTTGTGCGGTTTGTGATGGCAATAAACGATACCAATGATTATTATTCTTTACAAACATATTCCTTTGATCATACCAACTTGGAATCTCACCTTTTTGTTCCCATATCTCTCTACGAATATGATTATCCGTATTGTATAACTTTGTGGCATAGAACCCAAGTTCACGAAGTAAACTGTCCTGTTCCTTGCTCGGAAATATCCGATATTTTATACATTGTTTCATTTTTTTTCTCCGTTTTATATTCTGTGATGGAATACACATTACATATGAAATTGTGGTTTGTGTTTGTAATTTTTACAAGTTTCTATTCAAGAATATATCTTCATATATTTAACAATTACCTATTGATTTTTCCATCAAGTTATCAATTACCCCCATTATATTTATAATAATTTAAATTATTATAAATGGAAAAGAACCATTTTACTACTATATACCTGTACATTATTTATTACATAATATAGAACGCTTCTGACATACTTTACATATGCTGTGAGAGTAGGTTGTACACCCGACATACTGTGATGTCCAGATACTCATATAGGCACTATGTTATTCTGATTAGCTTGTACTATGATAGTCTGTAATAATTGATATTATTTTAATTATATTGGGGAGTGGTCTATAAAACGGAAAAACACCTTTTGCCCCTATATTAACTATTCCTTATAAGTATAATATATGATAACATATTTTCATAGATATTAATATATAATTACCGAAGGGATATTAAATTAGAAGCCAGATGGATATTCTAATGGATTAAAAGGGTTCAAAATGAGAAATATACTTTTTCGAAAAAAACATAAAAACCCTACACTTCTTCCGTCTATTCTCTATTCTATCAAAATATCTAATAAACCTCTACTATTATTTTCTAAATTACTATATTAATAGGAAAGTATATAAATTTGTTTTACCATGTAGTGTTGCATTGACATATGCGTTGTTAGATAACCCAAATGAATACGGTTTCTGAACTCCATCCAGAAATCGTGGAATTGAAGGATCAGGTGTTTTTGTGAGATGCCATTTCCTTTACCCTGATTCTGATATTCCTATCATGGTATCAATATACAAAACTCATTCCAAAAGTTTGACATAGTATATCTGGACAAGCAAACCATGAGGGCAGTTTCCCTTCTTTCCCTGCCCTCTTTTAATTTTTTAATTGGTTAGAATCTCCATACGCAATTGTGGGGTAGGAGTGTATGATTCTAATGCTGGATTAATAAACAAATTCAGTGATGAACTTGATGCCCCTGTGCTTAACCTTTTCCTTGCCATTTTCATCAAGATACTTCTCACTTGTTCCAATATGAGTTTCAATGCCAGTTCTTCCCATCACTATCCAGATTCTATCTGGATTGTTCCCAATATCTTGCTGAAAAGCCAGTGTCCATGCCTTTCTACAAGTATAGAATGGGATCAATTGTTCCATATTAGACTAACTCCAGCATAGCATTTTTGATGTGTTCCAGCTTGGCTTCTTTTTCATAGAGAGAATCATCATAGTCTAATTGGAACTGATCATAATCTTCTTTGGCTACTAAATAAGCATCATGTTCTTCCTGTGGATTAGAGTAGAAGATCACCAAACCAATACCTATCAGTAATAATCCTACTGGCACAAATGTAGAATGCCAACTATGGAATATGAAGAATAAGATGCTCAATAACCCAATTTGAATGCCCCATTGTTTTCTTTCGCTGATGGCTACTACCCAATTTACACCAAGACTACTGGCTGTGGTCTGTTTTTCCAGATAGTCTATCCTGATTGATGTAATATCTGTTTCTAACATCACCTTCAAATACTTCAATTGTGAAAATGATTTCCCTGCTGTTCCGTAATGTTCATGAAGATT
The DNA here is from genome assembly GCA_023132105.1 of Caldifarciminota bacterium. Lineage (GTDB taxonomy): Bacteria > Hydrothermota > 32-111 > QNBC01 > QNBC01 > JAGLYS01. The sequence continues at coordinate 3,913 of JAGLYS010000054.1, read as the reverse complement.
AACTTCCTCATGATAATGAATTTCGGTTGGATCTACAATTAAGAACTGACCACCGCAGTAGTTACATTTGCCAACGCTGGATTCCTCTGGAAACTCCAATGTTGCCCCACAACCTTCACACTTGCCCCATACTAAATCTGACATAGTTATATCTCTCCTGAACGCTTTAATTTTCTTTGGGCTTTTTGTGATCTTGCCCCTTTATGAAATATGATTGACATCTTATTCTTGCTCTTTTTCTTTGATTTCTTCTTCTTTCCTTTTTGTACTGGCATTGGCTTTGATTCTTTCATTCCCACTGGCTTGGGTTTTGCCATTGGTTGTTTTTGTAAATGCCTACTTTTGTATTCATGAATGTCCATCTTGATTGTTTTATATCTTAAATCTAAATCTGTGCAATGTACAATAAATATTTTGATGTCATTAAGACCTCTCATAAAATAGTCTGGCTTATTCATTGATGCCTTCTTGAAGAAGATTTTCTGCGAATCTGAAAGATTGATTCTTCCATACTTTATTTCAAATATAATTGCCCTTTTTCCATATTCTTTATCATGTAGAATCAATACTAAATCACCATTCCAGCCATGAATGATCCATGAACCTTTTTTGCCAGTGATTTCCCCAATCCCATATTGTCCGTTTCCATCTGGATCTGTCTTTAATATTTGCATGGTAGAGAACTCACTTTGATCTGGATATATATCATGAATGAACTTTTGATGATTGTGCAATACATGACCTATGACAATTTCTTCGACTAACCTACCTACATAGCCATTCATACAGCCATCTGGAATGATTACTGTATTCCCCTTGCTTTCCTTCTTGATGGGCTGTGGTGGGCTTGGAGAATCATCTATATCCAAACATACTATTGCAAACTCTAAATTACATTGTTTACAATAGTGGGCATTCTTGCCTGTTTTCTCCAGAAACCACGAACATTTTGGACACTTCATTCTACATCATCCCCATCATCTTCTGGCACTATGATAATTGCATTCGGAAGGACAATGAACTTGGCAATTTCTTTCGAGATCCGCTTGATGCCTGTGTTGTTCTTGACTGAATCACTGGCGTTAATTAGGATGTCCAATATATGTTCATCTATGAACTCAATTGCTTCCTCGCTGATCTGCTGATTGGGAAACAACTTACGAAGCTGTTTCTCCTTGATTATCTTGGTTGCCACTTCCTTTCATCTCCATATCAAACTCTTTAATTTTCTTTTTCATATATTCTATGAATAATTTTTCTGATTCATCTATTGTTAAACATGATAGAACTGTTGATGATTTATAATGTTTCTTTTTACAAATTTGACATTCTTTCCCAATAAATGTTTTCAAAAAATCTTCTCTTTTTTTATACTCGATTAGTCCTATTTTTATTTCATCTGGATGGTGTTTTTCCACATAATGTTTGTAACCACATATCACACATTTTTCTTCCAATCAAATCACCTTCAATATGGCAATGGATGAGCATAAAAATCATCCGCTACATCTTGTCCAGTAACATCAAGATATATCTGTGTCGTTGTCAAATATTTATGCCCCAATAATTTCTGAAGTGTTCTTAGATTCATCCCTTGCTTCAAGCAATGAACTGCAAATGTGTGTCTTAACATATGAGGATGCACATCTTGTTCTAATCCAGCCCTTTTACCATATCTTTTGACCATTGCCCTAAACCCTCTTTCTTTCATATCAAACAACTTATCTTCGTAGCCCAAGCTATTCTTTTTGATATAATCTTGAACCTCATTTGAAAATGCAAGTGGAACAGGAACAATTCTTTCTATGCTTCCTTTACCTATTACTCTAATTGTTACAAGTTCATGACTTACAAATGAAATATCCTTAACTGCGATTTCAAGTATTTCTTCACTTCTCAAACCACAATTTGAACCGAACTTCATCAATAGTATATGATCCTGTTTTGTCTTATAGGGTTCATTAAGAAGTTGCTTAATCTCCTGCTCTTTGAGATATTTAGGTAGCGGTTTGTCGGGTTTCTTTCCATCTTTTACCAAAATTATCACCTTTGCCGTTCTGTCATGGCAATACAACTATAAATAGATTCCGTTTTCTCATGTCAAAAAAACCTAACTGCAATTTAGAGCATGTAATCGGCATAGATTGATGCCGATAATCATCCTTTTCGGCACTTTTTGGGATTTTAGCACTTTCTGTAGAATCCCATAAATTGCATCCGCAATAGCTTTACTACCTGTTAATAAGTAACTATGTTATATAGGCACACACCTGATAGCAATGAATTAGGTAGCAATGTTATCACATACATACGCATGATGCATCTTACAGAGGGTTCATTTCGGGCAGGTGGAATATTCCTTCGCTGTCTTTGTAATATAGATTCCTTGATCTTGGGATCTCGATTCCAGAAAAGAACTCATAAGTGATTCCTGTGATCAATGACTTAACAACAATTGTTCTTGGATATTTCCCATGACCACAGCAACACCCTAATGTTTTCAATGATCCTTTGTGTTCTCTGTTGATTCTATCAACACATTCTGCAATGCAACTATCTACGCTGATGCTCTTGCCTTCAATTACCACTTCTGCCATAGTTCCTACTTTGCACATTCGTTACCATCTCCATAATTTATTTCTTAAATTCTCTCTCTTTAAGGATGTATCCAATTACTGATTCTGTGAATATCTCGCCAATATCCATTTCAATATCTGAATATGAACGCATGAGAGTTTCTGTTGTAAGTTTTCCAAATTCTTTTCTCAATTCAATTATTTCTATTATTTCTTCGTCAGTGAAGCACATTAATTTTAATTCATCATATTCTCTCTTTTTTTCCTTTATTAGCCGTTGTTTATAATACATTTTATTATATTCATTTTTCTTTTTTTTGACTAATTCATTAGAATGGTATATTATATATTGATTGCATTTACAACAAAGCCATCTACCATAACTCCTTCCTTTATTATTAATTAGATCTGAACCACATCTTAAACAGTGTGGAAATATTTCTTTAGGAACTTTACAATATAAGGCATGCTTTGAACCATCGGGCATTAAAATGTGTGGTTTATTTGTTTGTAATTCTTTTTGGCATAAACAGATTGTTTTTTTCTTTTGATAATTCATATCACCACCACTGATAAATTTCTCTCGGAGATTGACTTGGTTATTATCAGATGGTCTAATTCAATAGATACTGTGTTAATCCCTCTCCTTAATCCTGCTTCTGCTAATGTTAAGCTTCCTGCAAATGTATCCAGAACTATATCCCCCTCTTGATTGCTGAATTTAAGAATATCCTCTATCAATTCTATTGGCTTCTCTGCTTCATGTATCCTTTTGGAACTATGAATCCTCTTATGTGTTAATACATCAGGGATTGAAAGGTCAAAGGGTTTTCTTCGTTTGCCTTTTGAAAAGAATATTATTTGCTCATATCGGTTTCTTCCATTATAACCCATACCAATACAAACTTTATCCCAAATCCAGCGTTTGTTAAATTTAAAACCAACATGAAGTGCAATGGTTATCATATCATTGTTATATTTGAGAGTATTTTCACTATCGGCAGGTAAGAAACAAAAGAAATGACCACTTGGCTTTAAAACTCGGATAAACTCTGACATTAATTCTCGATCAATGTCTTTTGTCTTGAATGTCCATTTGTTTTTTGTTTTCCTTGTAGTGCCTGTTGCAAGATGCTTATTAAGGCAAGTATATGGGCTATCTGTAATGATCGTGTCCATACTGCTACTCTCAATATCCCTGATCTTTTCCCATGCATCTCCTTCAATAATGAGTGCTTGTGCGTTACCTCGCTGTGCGATATAAACTCCCCTTGTAATACGCTTAAATGCTTTGCCTATGTTTTCATTCAAGCGACCTCTTATGGTGGTTTCTTTCT
>JAGLYS010000053.1 GCA_023132105.1 Caldifarciminota bacterium | reverse complement strand
AAATTGGAATTTAGGATCGACAGATTATAGAAGAATTACAGGAGGAAGATATAATAAAGGAGAGAGTATTAGATAAGATATATTCAAGGGTGGAACTTCCCCAATCCTTTCCGATAAAGTACGGAGATAATGTATTCATTACCTATAGGAGGGAATGTAGAGATTGTTATATATAATGTATTAGGGCAAAAGGTTAGAACACTGGTAACGGTCATTGGAATAGTGGTTATTATAGGATATTATGGGATAAAAAAGACGATAGGGGTAGGGAAGTAGTAAGTGGTATTTATTATTATAAATTAAAAACAGAAGGATATAAGAGTAGGAAGAAGATTGTAATAATAAGATAAGGAGTAAATTATGGATAAAAAACATGAATGGAAAGAAGAGGTGGAAATCGCAACGGGTGAATTGATTACCAAAGTGAAGGAATTATTAAAAGAGGGGAATATAAGACGGTTAATAATAAAAGATATGAACGACAAGACAATTCTTGAGGTTCCTTTAAATGCCGGGGTTGTGATAGGCGGAGCGGTTACGCTGATGTCGCCTCTTCTTGCCGTATTGGGAGCTCTTACAGGAGTGCTCGCCAAAGTAAAGGTTGAAATTGTCAGGGTTGAAAATAGCGAAGATTAACCATTTTTAACTGAAACTTTTCTTATAAAATACAAAACATAACTTAGTAGCATCAATGTACCGTAAATTGCAAAAGAAAAAAGTTGATTCGTAAATTTGTCGTATATGAATCCGGCGATAATAGGTCCGATTATAGAGCCGGTATTTTCAATGGCATTTATATAACCTATAAGGCTGTTGAAATTTTCGTTATCACGGTTTATTAAAACTCTCAAAACGGGTCTGAATGATTTCAATCCGACATACATCAATGTTAATGAAACAATAACGGAACCTATGTTCCATGCAAAGGAAAGAATTATTGTTGCTATAAATGTCAGAGTAAAAATAACGGGAAGTATAAATCTTTCATTCCCTCTGTCGACAATATGGGAGATAAGATAAATAAATGGAAATGAAATTATGTTTGTAACGAACAGAATAAGGCTTATATCCTTTAATGTGCTGCCGAAATGCTCTTTTAAGTATAGAATCAAGATGGAATTGGATGTGGTAAGAATCGCCCCTCCGAGTAATGCGGCAAATAGAAGTATTACGGTGGAGACAGCAATCTTATTTTTGTTAACCGGTTTCGGTGTTACATAAATTTGCTTTTTTGTGGTAAGAAAGAAGGAAGAAATAACGGGGAGGGTCATGAATATACTTGCGATTATAAAGAGAAAAGGATATTGTTGATTCTCGGATATATGCATGTAATCGCTCATCAATAATATGAAAACGGGAAGAAGCAGTTTTGAGAGGAAGCTTCCTACATTACCAAATATGTAGTAAAGAGACATTGTTCTTGCCTCTTTGCCCTTTTTAGAGGATTTTATGGTTAAATATTGTGCTGATGGCCATACGATTCCGTTTACAAGTCCGTGAATGAACCGTAAAATTAGTATATAAGCATATACGGGAATAAGAGTGTATGTGGCAGGAAGTATAGCCATGAATGGAAAAAATATTTTGATACTATTTCCGCGAGTGATTTTGATTTTCTTCAATAGATTTTCGGAAAATAGAGATGTTAAAGCTCGAGATAACATAAATACGGAGGAGACAAATCCCACCATTACGCCGGTTGCTCCCATAGATCTCACATAAAGGGGGAGAACAGGGCTTATGATTCCGAACCCCATTGTTCCCGTGAATGCGATGAATATAAGTATAGCGGTATTTCTGTTGCGTTTCATAAATCGGATTATATACAGAATTACCGAAATGTCAAATAATGTTATATGCTGAAAATTGGAATTTAGGATCGACAGAT
>JAGLYS010000052.1 GCA_023132105.1 Caldifarciminota bacterium | reverse complement strand
GTATATTTTATTAAAGCTGCAAGAAAAGGCAAAACATTCTTTATAAGAAAGATAGCAGGTCTTGATGCACTTGACGAAGCAGTCGGGAGAGCGACAGAAATGGGAAAACCTATCTTATTTGTTCCCGGACTATCTACAATGAGCGATATTGCAACAATTGCCGCAGTTAATATACTCGGACCCGTAGCTAAAAAAGTTGCTGAATACGGAAGTGATTTGATCGTTCCCAATAGGGACCCTATAGTAACCTCAGTGACTCAAGAGGTTGTAAAAGAATCTTATATCGAAGCAGGTCGTCCCGATTTATTTAATCCCGAAAAGGTATGGTTTGTTACCACTAGTCAATTTGCTTATGCAGGTGCTGTCCAGGGTATAATGGTAAGGGATAAACCTGCAACAAACCTCTTTTTAGGTATGTTCTGGGCGGAATCATTACTCCTGGCTGAAACAGGAAACTCAACAGGTGCAATTCAGATAGCGGGAACCGATTCCGTTAATCAATTACCATTCTTTATAACATCCTGTGATTATACGATAATGGGAGAAGAGTTATATGCAGCAAGTGCCTATCTCTCTAAAAATCCTTTATTAACCAGCAGTATCAAAGCTCAAGATTTTGGGAAATTAGCAATTTTCACAATACTCTTGCTGGGTCTTGTTTTTAGTATATTCAATTCCAATATTATTATGAATCTTCTTACTGTGAGGTAAATATGAAGAGAAAACTTCCATTATTAATAGTAATGATACTCGGTATTGGAATGATAATCCAATACTTTGTTCCACATCCGTTTTCTATGGAAATTTACAGAATCGTTCTTGACTGGATGATTATTATAGGAGCATTTTATCTTGTCCTTGGCATAGGAGGCGTTTTAATAATCAATTATCATAAGATAAAAAGGCGTAAGGAAAATTGGTGGCTTTCTATTATAACAATTGTCGCACTGTTTTTTGTTGCTCTTGTAGGAATTTTCAATGGAGTTACAAGCGAAACACTTTTTATGAAAATATTTTTAAATATTCAGTTACCGATGCAAGCGGCAATTTTCTCTCTTCTTGCATTTTATATAACATCCGCCGCATTCAGATCATTTAGAGCAAAAACAGCCGAATCAACCGTATTGCTTATTGTAGCTATAATAATAATGATAGGGAATATTCCCCTTAGTAGATATGTTCCCGGATCTTCTATGTTCTCAGAATGGATACTTTCAGTTCTTAACCTTGCTGGACAGAGAGGTATTCTACTTGGAGTCGGATTAGGTATGGCTGCAACATCTATTAAAATTATTTTGGGCATAGAGCGTTCATATTTGGGTGGAGGTGAATAATGAATTTCTGGGAAAAATTATCTAATTTAGGTAAAAAATGGATATATCTGATGATTTCTATATGCGTAATTGTTCCCCTGTTCTTCAAATTCGAGTTTAAAATGGGCAAATCACCCTCTACTATGGGATTATATAATAAAATAGAATCGATTGCTTCCGATAGCTTTCCGTTTCTTATGTCATATGACTATGATCCGTCGACACAGGGTGAATTGTCACCTATGGCAATAGCAATTCTCAGACATGCTTTCGCTTCGCATAAAAGGGTCATGGTAATGGCTTTATACGCGCAAGGTATAGGTCTTGCAGAAGGAATAACATCCCGGGTTGCAAAGGAATTCAATGAATATGCTATTAAGGAAGGCAAAGATACCGTTGTATACGGAGTGGATTATGTTGTCCTTCCATTCACACCCGGTGTTTCTGCAGTTATGCTTTCCATAGGAGAAAGCTTAAAAAATACATTCGCAACGGATTATTATGGTAATTTAACGGATACGCTTGAATGCCTGAAGAATGTATATAATTACAATCAGATTCCCGTTACGATTTCTCTTGCAGGTTCCGCTATACCTAAATTGTGGATAATGTATGCATATACGAGATATAGTGAAAAGATAGCTTGCGGTGTAACGGCTGTTTCGGCAGCTGATTTTTACCCTTATTTAAGAACCGGGCAATTTGTAGGAATGTTAACCGGATTAAGAGGTGCTGCGGAATATGAGAATTTGGTAAGAGAAAATTATAATGTCGAAGGTAGAGATATAGCAATCATTGGTATGTCTCCGCAATCATTTGCACATATATTTATAATTTTCATGATCATTGTAGGTAATATTTCATACTTCATAGTTAAGAAACAGAAAGCAAGGAGTGTATAATGAGTACAAATATATGGGTATGGATAGCTGCTATACTTACTCTCGCAATTTACTCATTTCTATATAAAGACAATATCATATATAAGATAGCAGAATATTTACTTGTCGGTGTAAGTATAGGTTATACCACTGCTATAACATGGCACAATGTTATTATTGCAAAAATGGTCGTTCCCGTCGTAGATTATCATCGCTATTACATGATTATACCTGCTATTATCGGGTGTTTGATGTTCACAAGGTTTTTCAAAAAAGTATCATGGTTGAGTAAGATACCTATATCATTTATTATAGGTGCAGGTGCAGGTATTGGTCTACCTTTATCATTTCAAACATACGTTCTTGAACATACCAAAGATACGATTGCCATACCATGGCATGGTGGAAATACAATGCTTCTTGTAGATGCGCTTTTAATATTCATAGGTGTTGTTGCAACACTTGTTTATTTCTTCTTTTCAGTAAAACACAAAGGAGTAGTAGGAAAAATTGCTAATGTAGGAATATGGTATATAATGATATCATTCGGAGCAACATTCGGATTTACCGTAATGGCTCGTATGTCCTTGTTTATTGACAGAATGCAATTCTTACTACATGACTGGCTTGGTTTGATACATTAGATTGTATTTTTATAATCTTAATAAAAGAGAGTCATTAAAATGACTCTTTTTTATTTCATTTTATAATCTTTCTGAAAAAT
>JAGLYS010000051.1 GCA_023132105.1 Caldifarciminota bacterium | reverse complement strand
CACCTTGTTCATTAATCACCCTGCGAATGCCAATGCGTCCTTTTTCCTTAGCTTCTTGAAAGAAAATTTCATAACTGTAGTCTCTGCCATTCACCTCTCCTCGCCAGCTCTCAAAAGGATAAATCATACGTAAAATACCACTACTGTCCAACCGCCGTATTGAGGTTCTCAGTGGGGATCCATAATATGCATGCTGCATATATTTTAGACACTCAGGAGTCATCAGCTGGACTTCCGGTAGATTCGTTAATGATGATAGTTCAGCAACGATTCCCTGAAGGTAGGCATCTATACCATTAGCAGCCGAACGGGCTAATATCAACTGTTGTTTGTTGAACTGCTCTATTGCTAATTTTTCCATTTCATGACGGGTTTGACTGCCAACAAAAACTACAATTGTAACAAAAATGAGAGTAATTATTATAATAGAAGCCTGTAGCCATACAGGTGGCATTGTATTGCTTATTGATAAATTCTTAAAAAATGAAAATAAATTTTTTTTACTCAAAATGTTACCTCAAAATATTGATTATCTTATAATTATTATATAATAAAACATATTAAAAAGCAATGAACAGATAGTAGTAAATTTTCCTAATTGTTATTATTAGACTAAAATTGATATCATATTAATTTTTTATATTAAAAGCGGAATAACAATGAAATAAATAATACTTGAAATAAAAATTGTTTTAATATATAATTAATTTATGATAAGCAATAAAATTCTGATTATCGATGATAATATAAATAGTATTGAATCGACAAAAGAGATTATAAACACATTTATGCCTGACATAAATGTCCTACAGGCATTAAATGGTCCCGATGGAATAGAAATAGTTAAGAATAATAATGTAGACCTGATCCTGCTGGACTTGAATATGCCGGATATGGATGGCATTGAGGTATGTCACAAATTAAGGAATGATAAAAGTGTTCATTATGCACCGATTATTTTCTTAACCGGTATGAATGTTGATTCCAGTGTTAGAGCAAAAGCTCTGACTACGGGAGGGGAAGAATTTATTACAAAACCGATACAAACACAGGAATTAGTGGCAAGAATAAATGCAATGTTACGAGTAAAGAGAATGAGAGACAAGGTCAAGGAAGCAAAGGAACAAGCTGAAGATAGTCTCTCATATATGAAACTAATGTGGGAATTCTCTTCCGATGTACTGAAAATTACGAATTTTCATACATTGGGGGATAGAATTACACAAATAGGTGTAGATCTAACAAAAGCAAAAGGTGGATTTCTGAATATATATGATAATATCGATGATAAATTTATGAATATTTCACTGTATTTAAAAAACCACTCAAAAGAATATATAATTCAATTTGATAAATTGAAATTTGTTGGCTTTACGGGAATGTCATCAATGATAATAAATGATGTGAAGGAATACTCTCGAAAAGTAGATATCCCTTTGAACAAAATACCTTTTAAAAATATGCTGATTGTCCCGCTTGCAACAAAGAAATTTATTTTTGGTGTGATTGTTCTATTCGATAAGGAAGGAGATTTTGTAAATCAGGATATAATAAGAATGGAAACATATTCTAATTTCGTATCGGGTGTCTTATACAATATTTATTTTTCCGAAAAACATTTAAAATATTATGAAAAGAAATATGAAGCACTTTTTAATACTATAGATATACCAATATTTTTAATGGATATGGAGGGGAGTTTGTTGGATTTCAATAATGCCTTTGCTGAGATATTAAACTATAAAAGTAAATTTGATTTAGATATAACTAATTTTTATGATATTATAAAGGATAAAGCCGATATTAACTTTTTAAAAGATAGGATTAGATTACAAGATAGGATACAAGGCAAAGAGATTCAAATTATCAACAGGGATAAAGTAGATATTAATATACTTCTCAATATGGAGAAGGAGGTATTTTCCAATAGTGATAATTATATTATTAAAGGAACATTAGCGAATCTAAGTAATTCTAAAAATATGGAAAGTGAATTATCAATTTATAAACAAATAAACAAGACACTTTATTTAATTAACAATACAATAAGCAAAAAACAAAAAATGGATCAATATTTTAAATCAGTTTCCGATATTTTAAGAAAGAGCTTGATGTTTGAATCGGTATATATCGGCATTTTTGATAATAATCCATATGTTTATGATATTGTGGCTGAATCCAAAAACCTGAATTCCTCTGTAAGGCTTAATTTTTCAGAGAAAGATTTCAAAGCTCTCGTTGAGGAGAAAAAACCATCATATCATTTCAGTTCTCAGCTGGAATATGATAATTTAACATTACCAATGAGACATAATGACAGACTTCTGGGTTTCATTTCATTATATTATAAAAAATCCAAATCCCCTGGAAAAAATATGTTAGATGCTTTATTAACAATTGTTAGCTGTTTAGTGGAAAAATATACAACAAGCAAGAAATTGAGCATTGCGAATATTTCCAATAAAATTGTAGAACATTTAGTAAATGAAAATGTAGAACCCACATTTATTTTAGATAGTTCATTTAAAATTTTGCAAACCAACAAAGCATTCGAGAAATTGATAGGTATGAAGAGGGATGATATTATAGGGAAGTTTTGCTATGAATTAGTTCATAATACAGAAAACCCTATAGAATTATGTCCTTTGATGCACTATCTTAAATACGGAGAATTAAATGACCAAGCATATTTTGAACCTATCTTAAATAAAAATATTGTTGAATATTCTGAGGTTGTTAAGGGGGGAAATGCGATAGTTGCTTTTATTCAGAAGATAAAAGAGAAGTGAACCACGGGGAAAGAGATCCACCACGAATTCACTAATTTATAACGAATTACACTAAGGGAAAAGAGAATAATATTTAGCTTTATTTCACGAATTAAAAAACGAATTGCACGAAAGAGAAATATCCTTTTAGCTTTATTTCACGAAAAATAAGAAATAAACATCAGACGCCAGACTTCAGACTTCAGCCGAGAAAGGGAAGGGAGAGATCCACCACGAATTCACTAAT
>JAGLYS010000050.1 GCA_023132105.1 Caldifarciminota bacterium | reverse complement strand
ATATGGTTCTTTTATAGCACATTCAAAGCGTGGGGAAGACAAACTCAAAAAGGTAGTGCCAATTGCAGACCATAAAGAGGGAATCACACTGATCCTTGAAGTTCTTTGCGATAAAGAGTATGGTGTTTTGGAATCTTTAAGTGAAATTGATGCTATTGGTCACAGGGTTGTTCACGGAGGAGAATCATTTTCCAGTTCAACCATTATAAATAATGATGTAATCAAAGCATTAGAGGTTTGTAGTGAATTGGCTCCACTTCATAATCCACCGAATCTTCATGGAATATATGCTATGAGGGAGCTTCTTCCCGGGGTACCGAATGTTGCGGTTTTTGATACTGCATTTCATTCAACACTTCCTGAATATGCTTATATCTATCCTATACCTTATAAGTATTATAAAAAATACAAAATCAGAAGATATGGTTTTCATGGAACAAGCCATGATTATGTATCGATTGAAGGGGCAAAATTACTTGGTAAAGAGAGGGAAGAATTAAAGATAATTACATGCCACCTTGGCAATGGTTCGAGTATCGCAGCCATTGATAAGGGAGTAAGTGTAGATACATCACTTGGATTCGGAACAATGTGTGGTATTCCAATGGGAACAAGAGCCGGAGATATCGATCCTGCTATAATAACATTTTTAATGGAAAAGGAAAATCTTTCCGTTAAGGAAATTAATCATGTGATTTATAAAGAAAGTGGACTTGTAGGTGTTTCACAGATTTCAAGTGATATGAGAGATATAGAAGAAAAAGCTATGGAAGGAGATAAAAATGCCGAATTATCTCTTAATATATATGCATATTATGTTAAAAAATTTATTGGGATGTATGCAGCAGTTATGAATGGTCTTGATGTCGTAGTATTTACCGCAGGCATTGGAGAGAATGGTTGGGAAATGAGGGAGATGATTTTAAGTGATATGGAGTTTTTGGGCATTCATCTTGATAAGACAAAAAACAAATTCAAAGGGGAGAAAAAAATAGTTACAATGGAAAAATCAAGAACAAAAGCTGTTGTAATTCCTACAAATGAGGAATTAATGATTGCAAGAGATACTGAAAGATTAATTAAAAAGTAAGAGGTATACAGATGGATAAACGAATTATTAAATCCGAAAAGGAAAAATGGGATAAAAATACAGTTGGTCCGTTTATACAAAAAACCCCTGAAAGAAAAAATTTAAAAGACTCTTCTAATGAATCCATAGAAAGATTGTATTCACCATTGGATCATAATGAGGATGATTATATTACAAAATCAAATTTTCCCGGGCAATATCCATACACCAGAGGTGTATATCCTACAATGTACAGAGGACGGTATTGGACGATGAGGCAATATGCCGGATTCGGTACTGCTGAAGAATCTAATGAGCGTTATAGATATCTTCTTACTCAGGGGCAAACAGGTCTTTCGGTCGCTTTCGATTTACCCACACAGATTGGTTATGATTCTGATGATCCTATAAGTGAAGGAGAAGTCGGGAAGGTTGGTGTCGCTATCGATTCACTTGATGATATGGAGATTTTGTTTAAGAATATTCCTCTTGATAAAGTATCTACATCAATGACAATCAATTCGACAGCAGTAATATTGCTTGCTATGTATATTGCTGTAGCGGAGAAGCAGGGTGTTTCACCTGATAAGATTACAGGCACTATACAGAATGATATTTTGAAAGAGTATATAGCAAGAGGAACATATATTTTTCCTCCGAAACCTTCCATGAGATTAATCACAAATATATTTGAGTTTTGCTCAAAAAATTGCCCCAGATGGAACACCATTTCGATATCCGGTTATCATATTAGGGAAGCCGGTTCATCGGCAATTCAAGAGATTGCATTTACGATTGCTGATGGTATTGCATATTGTAAAGCTGCTGTAAATGCCGGGCTTGATATCGATGATTTCGCAGGAAGACTATCCTTTTTCTTTAATTCACATAATGATCTTCTTGAAGAGGTTGCTAAATTCCGCGCAGCGAGAAGAATGTGGGCGAAGATAATGAAAGAAGAATTTAAAGCAAAAAAGTCCAAGTCAATGAAATTACGATTTCATACTCAAACAGCTGGTTCGACACTTACTGCTCAGCAATCGGACAATAATATTATTAGAGTAGCAATCCAGACACTTGCAGCTGTTCTCGGAGGAACTCAAAGTTTACATACAAACTCAAGAGACGAAGCGCTTGCTTTACCCAGCGAAGATTCTGTGCGAATTGCTCTTAGAACTCAACAAATTGTTGCATTTGAATCGGGTGTTTCGAACACGATTGACCCATTGGCTGGTTCTTATTATATCGAAAGCTTAACAGATAGGATTGAAAAAGGGGCATTTGAATATCTCGAAAAAATCGAAAAGATGGGTGGAGTAGTGGCTGCAATCGAAGCAGGTTTTATACAGAAAGAGATGCAGAACAGTGCATATGAATATCAGATGGAAATAGAGAGTAATGATAAGATAATCGTAGGGGTAAATAAATTCAAGATAGAAGAACCACCGATAAAAGGATTATTAAAGGTCGATATGTCAATTCAGAAAAAACAGTGTGAGAGATTAAAAAAGGTAAAAGAGCGGAGAGACAATATAAAGGTTGATAATATTTTAAAAAAATTGGAACAAGAGGCTAATGGAAACATAAATCTTATGCCGACAATCATCGATGCAGTTAAATCTTATACAACTATAGGTGAAATTAGTAATATATTACGAAAAGTATTTGGAGAATACAAGGAAAATATTGTCCTTTAAGGAGAAATATTATGGATAGGAAAATAAGAGTATTAGTGGCGAAACCAGGTCTGGATGGACATGACAGAGGGGCTAAATTTATAGCAAGAGCACTAAGGAACGCAGGTATGGAAGTTATCTATACAGGAATAAGACAATCTCCTGAATCGATAGTAGAAACGGCAATTCAAGAGGATGTAGATGTTATCGGACTTTCATTACTTTCCGGAGCACATAATATCTTATTTCCAAAGGTTGTTACTCTCCTTAAAGAAAAAAATGCAGGAGATATTATCGTTATGGGTGGTGGAGTTATTCCGGTGGAGGATATCTCATATCTTAAGGAAAAAGGTATTCAAGCTGTTTTTACTCCCGGAACAAAAATAGGTGAAATAGTCGATTTTATAAATGAGAAGGTTGAAAAAAGAAATAAGTGAAAAGCATTATGACTTTCCCCGATAAAATAGTAGATGGTGATATCAGATCTATAGCAAGAGGAATTTCCATAGTAGAGAGTGGGGGTATTGAATCCGATAATCTTCTTAATGAATTATACAACCGGAATTGTTCATATATTATTGGAGTAACGGGTCCTCCCGGCGCAGGGAAAAGTTCACTTATCAATCTTTTAATAGATGAATTTAAACATCATTTTAGGAAGATAGCAATTTTAGCTGTCGATCCAAGTTCTCCATTTACTGGAGGAGCACTTCTCGGAGATAGAATAAGAATGCAACAACACGCTATGAGTGAGTCTGTATTTATTAGAAGCATGGCTTCAAGAGGGCATATCGGAGGTATATCAGGAGCGACAAAGGATGCTATAAAAATTGTTTCGGCAGCAGGTTATGATCTTGTTATTGTTGAAACGGTTGGAGTCGGGCAAAGTGAGATAGATATTGTGAAACTATCGGATACGACAGTATTGATACTTGTTCCCGGATATGGAGATGAAATACAGGTTATGAAATCAGGGATTATGGAGATTGGAGAGGTATTTGTTGTAAACAAATCAGATAAATCCGGTTCTGAAAAATTAGCAACAACAGTAAAATGGCTTCTTAAAGAGAACTATAGGAACAAATCATACCTACCGCCTGTAATTCTTTCTTCTGTTACTAATAATACCGGCATAGAAGATATCGTTAAAGCAGTTCTTAATCATAAAAACTATATTGAAAAAAATGGAATAGATAGAGATAAAATACAAGAAAGAATTAAGGACGATATAAATATCCTATTGGAGAGGAAAATCAATGAATTTATACAACATCACTTAAAATATCCTGAGAATATTGAAAAATGGGTTAATCTTGTAATTTCGAAAAAATCCACTCCATATGAAATTATAAGAGAGATAAAAGATAATATGATATTGGATATTAGGGAGGATATATGATAAAGAAGATTGATCATATCGGAATTGCCGTGGAAAATCTTGATGAGAGCATTGAGATATTTAAAGAACAATTAGGTCTAAAACTTATAGAGAGAGAAGAAGTTTTAGAACAAATGGTTAATGTGGCTAAATTTAGGGTAGGTAATGTTGATATCGAATTGCTTGAACCAACCTCTCAGGATAGCCCGATTGCTAAATATATTGAGAAAAAGGGGGCAGGAATACACCATATTGCATATGAGGTTGATGATTTGGATAAATCTATAAAAAATCTGATTGATAAGGGTCTTAGAATGATTGACATAAAACCGAGAAAAGGTGCCGGGAACAAGAAAATTGCTTTTATTCATCCGAAATCAACAGTAAGAATATTAACTGAACTTTGCGAGGAAGATAAATGAGTATTGAGGAGAAAATCCTAAATCTTAAAAAATTAAGAGAGAAAGCATACTCCGGGGGCGGAGAAAAGAGGGTACGGAAACAGCATAATAGTGGAAAGTATACGGCAAGAGAAAGAATTACGAAATTGCTTGATGAAGGAAGTTTCGAAGAATTCGATACATTTGTCGAGCATAAGTGTACCAGTTTTGGTATGGAAAAGACTCATTACCCCGGAGATGGAGTAATTACAGGATATGGAACAATAAATGGACGAATTGTATATATATTTTCCCATGATTTTACCATTTTTGGAGGGTCGCTTTCAAAAACTTTTGCTGCAAAGGTTGTTAAAATAATGGATTTGGCTGCAAAGATTGGAGCACCTGTAATAGGAATAAATGATTCTGGCGGAGCAAGGATTCAAGAAGGGGTAGATTCCCTCGCAGGATATGGTGATATATTTCTTAAGAATGTGCTTTATTCGGGAGTTGTACCACAGATATCCGCAATTATGGGTCCATGTGCAGGAGGAGCGGTATATTCACCGGCAATCACAGATTTTACATTAATGGTAAAGGATACAAGCTATATGTTTGTTACAGGTCCAAAGGTTGTTAAAACAGTGACAAACGAAGATGTGTCGACAGAGGATCTCGGTGGATGCGAAATACATAATACAAAAAGCGGTGTTTCTCATTTCTCTTGTGATAATGAGGATGAATTGTTAGAAACAATCAAAGAGTTAGTTGGTTATATTCCTCAAAATAATATTGAGTTGCCACCGGAAAAACCAACGGATGATCCCGTTAATAGACAATGTTTTAAACTGAATAATATCATTCCGGACAAACCCAATAAACCTTATGATGTTATTGAGGTTATAGAGGAAATCGTTGATGATGGTCAATTCCTTGCAATACATAAGCTATTTGCTTCGAATATTGTAGTTGGTTTTGCAAGATTCAATGGGCAATCTGTTGGTATTGTAGCCAATCAACCCAAACATCTTGCAGGTGTTATCGATATAAATGCCTCTATGAAAGCCGCAAGGTTTGTCAGATTTTGTGATGCTTTTAATATTCCAATTGTTACTCTTGAAGATGTTCCGGGATTTCTCCCGGGGACAAGACAGGAACATAATGGTATTATTAAACATGGGGCAAAGTTAATATTTGCTTATGCTGAAGCTACCGTGCCAAAGGTGACAGTAATAATGAGAAAAGCATACGGTGGGGCTTATGATGTTATGGGTTCAAAACATCTTAGAGGTGATATGAATTATGCATGGCCTTCCGCTGAAATTGCTGTTATGGGACCGGAAGGTGCTGTTGAGATTATATTCAGGAAAGAGTTATTGCACTCGGAACATATAGAAGATGATCTTAAAAAATATGAAAGTGATTACAAGAATAAATTTGCAAATCCGTATGTTGCAGCTAAAAAGGGTTATATAGATGATATTATCGAACCGCAAAATACACGATATAGAATTATAAAAGCTTTGGAAATGTTGAGAAACAAAAAGGAAAATTTACCATTCAAGAAACATGGTAATATCCCCTTATAGGAGAAATTTATGCTTTATTTGTCAAGTATCGTAATTTATAGTGTAAAATTAGAAACGATGAGCGATCTTCTAATATTCGCTATTACAGGAAGCCTTTTTGTCATAGCAGGTCTATCGGTTTTATCAATTGTTTTGATGTTTTTTAAGTTAATTAATAAACAGGAGACAAATAAAAGCAAAAAGATCGATAAAGAAACAAGTGAAAAAGTAATATATCAAAAAATTAATAAGATAAAGAATCTTGATGAAGATATGATTACTGCAATTGTGACAGCTCTCGCAATCGAGGGTTTGCTATACTATGAAAATAATTTATTCGATTTAACTTTTGAACATAATAACAGAAATATTCAGGGATGGCGTCTATCCGGATATATTAATAACAGGAGATAATATGGCACAGTATGTATTCACAATCAATGGTAAGGAATATAAGGTTAATGTGAAAAGTATAGAAGGAAATTTAGCTATTGTTGAATTAAATGGGAAAAGCATTACTGTAAATATTAAAGAACTGGGTAAGAAAGAGGAAGCAAGAAGTACAGTGGCTCCAAAAGTAAAATCAGTACAAACTGAAAATAAACCACCGGCAGTGAAGCGATCGAATCAGATAAAATCGCCGTTACCGGGTGTAATTCTAAAAGTTCTGGTAAGAGAAGGTGATAATGTAAAATCCGGACAGGATGTAGTTGTAATGGAAGCTATGAAGATGGAAAATCAAATTCAGGCTAATGTTAGTGGAACGATTAAGAAGATCTATGTAAGGGAAGGTGATACAATTCAACAAGAAGCCCCGCTCATAGAGATTGAATCATAGAGTAAACGGATTATGGATATATTGATTCAATTTCTTCAAAATACAGGATTCTATAATATCGATATAAAAAATATCATAATGATTGCTATTGGTTGTATATTTATATATTTGGCTATTAAAAAGAATTATGAGCCGCTTCTTTTAATCCCGATAGGTTTTGGTATATTAATTGGCAATATACCTACACCGGCTTCAGCTTTAGTAGGTATTTATAATGATGGGTCTGTAATGAATCTATTGTACTGGGGAGTGAAATCAGGTATATATCCGGCTCTAATATTTCTCGGAATAGGTGCAATGACTGATTTTTCAACATTAATTTCCAATCCTAAAACTATTATGCTTGGGGCAGCAGCTCAAGTGGGAGTATTTGCCACATTTATAGTCGCAATTTATTTGGGTTTTTCACATCCTGCTGCAGCTGCAATAGGGCTTATCGGTGGTGCTGATGGACCGACATCGATTTATATAGCAACTAAATTGGCTCCGAAATTACTCGGACCAATTGCAATCGCCGCATATTCATATATGGCATTGGTTCCTGTAATACAGCCCCCGATTATGAAATTGCTGACAACAAAGAGGGAAAGATTAATAAGAATGGCTCTTCCAAGACCCGTATCTAAAAAGGAAAAAGTAATATTTCCAATTGTAGCCTTTTTAATAAGCACTTTTATTGCACCGGCTACTCTGCCTCTTCTTGGAATGCTTTTCCTTGGAAATATACTAAAGGAGAGTGGTGTTACAGATAGACTTGCAAAGACAGCAAGTAATTCATTAATAAATATATGTACTATTTTGATTGGAGTATGTGTAGGTGCAGGTACCAAAGGTGAGATTTTTCTTACAATTCAGTCTATTAAGATATTTGTATTGGGAGTAACTGCCTTTGGTTTAGCTACAGCATCAGGAGTACTATTTGCGAAATTAATGAATCTATTCTCTAAAGTGAAAATAAACCCGTTAATTGGGGCAGCTGGTGTTTCAGCTGTACCAAATTCCGCAAGGGTTGTAGAAAATTTTGGGAGAATTGACGATCCGGAAAACCATCTTTTAATGCATGCTATGGGTCCGAATGTTGCAGGTGTTATAGGTACGGCAATAGCAGCAGGAATATTCTTGGCTGTAATGGTATGAAGAATCTGATTGGTTTGAAAACCATTCATTTTAAGAAGATCGGTTCGACTAATAAAATTGCTCTATCCAAGCAATATATAAATGTCCCGAACGGAACTGTTTTTATTGCAGATGAACAAACTGATGGGATAGGCAGAAAAAATAGGAAATGGTACTCTCCAGATGGTGGATTATATTTCACTATATTATTTAATGAAGTTGAACAACTTGAATGTTATAATAGATTCTCTATGCTAATTACTCTATCTGTCAGAAATAATCTGTTAAACTATTTAAAGGATGAATTTGTTAAAATTAAGTGGCCAAATGACATTTATTATAGAGATAAAAAAATATGTGGAATATTACTACAAAGCATTACAGAGGGGGTTAAGTCGAGATTAGCAATTGGAATAGGGATCAATATAAATAGTAATATTAATGAATTTCCGGAGGAAATGAAACCATTTGTAACAAGTTTGTCTCATATATATGGAAAAACAGTTGATAAGAAGGAATTTATGTATGCACTTTTAATTGATATCAATCATTATTATAGAGAATTTATAGAAGATAGACTTGATAGCTATATTGACAATATTAATAATTGCTTATATAAAAAGGGGCAAGTGGCAAAATTTCTCATAAATGAAGAGAATGTAAATTATAAAATTTTAGGGGTAAATAGGGACTGCTCCTTGTCTGTTATGGATGAAAGAGATAATATTACTGAAATTATATACGGTGAAGTAATATAGTATGAATGCAAAACAGATAGAATTCCTTACAAAAGTATTTTCAAAAATTCCAAGAGATTTCCTCTATTTAATCGGCGGATTTATTGGTCTTATATTACCCTTTTTACTAACCAAAAGAACAAAAATACTATATAGCAATTATAAAAGAATTGCTCCGGATAAAAACCATCTCAGACTTGCTCAACTTGAATTTCAGCATATTGTCTGGAACTATATCGATTTTTTTAAGATACATAGTTTCAGTAAAAAATCTGTATTTTCACTATGTCCGTATATACCTGAAAAAACAATAAAGATAACAAAGAATAATAAAGGTGCTGTAATGATTTGTGCTCATCTCGGAAATTTTGATTTTGCAAGTTCTTATATATCATCATTCAGTGAATTGCGGACTGTTTCAGTTGCCGAATCGGATGGACCGGGAGAGGAATTGTTCAATGTTTTTTCAAATTACAGAAGTGAATTCGGAATGAAAATACTTAGACTTGAAGATAAAATGACAGTATACAATTTATACCGATTATTAAAGGAAGGGGGGTTGATTATTCTTTTGGGTGATAGGGATATATTGGGAAATGGCAGGGAAGAAGATTTTTTCAAATACAAGTCGAAATTTCCTATCGGACCTGAATATCTTGCTTTAAAACAAAAAAAAGCTGTAATATTTGGTATAGTAGTACGAAATCCGAGAAAAAGAAGATTCTACAAATTAGTTGAAATCAATATACCTTTAAATGACCTCTTTTCAATCGATGTAAATGATGCTATAAATATATTATTGAAACGATATATTTTTATACTGGAAGCTATGATAAGAAAATATCCCGAACAATGGCTGGTGTTTCAGCCGCCCTGGATTGAATAATGAATATACTATTCGTTTCCGAAAATTATTATCCGCATTTAGGGGGTATCACTGAGCATGTATATCATCTTGCTCTGGAATTGCAGAATAGAGGACATAATGTGGTAGTATTAACAGGCGGAACGAGGAGCAAAGGGCGAAAAAATACACCTAAAAATATTTCGACTATAAGAGTTGGACAAGGGGTTCTCTTTCCCGTAAATAAATCATTAACACGATTTACATTTATGAAGCACCCATATAAAGATGTAAAAAGAATAATGAATGAAGGTAATTTTGATATTGTGCATCTTCATGGTCCAATAACACCATTTTTGCCAATGGCTGCACTAAAGACAGCTCCAAAAATAAAAGTTGTAACCTATCATGCTGCACATGAGAGGAATTATTTATACTTTTTATTATCTAAAATTATTTTGGATTATTTTAAGATGCCACATGGTATGATTGCTGTTTCAAAGGTTGCAGAAAAATCCGCAAGAATATATATTAATAGAAATTTTACAATAATTCCAAATGGTGTAGATATTAACAGATTTTCCCCTAAGATTGAACCTATTCAAAAACTTATGGATGGAAAGAAAAATATATTGTTTGTTGGAAGATTTGAACCGAGAAAAGGTTTGAAATATCTTTTAAAAGCTTTTCCGATGATTAAGAAGAATGTACCGAATGCAAGACTTGTGATTATAGGGGGAGGATTTTATAAAGGATTTTATAAACAGTATATACCACCACAATATGGGAAGGACATTTTTTTAGCAGGTTTTGTATCAGGAGAAGATTTACCAAGGTATTATGCGTCTTGTGAGGTTTTTTGTTCCCCGGCTATAGGGAGAGAGAGCTTTGGTATTATACTTCTTGAAGGTATGGCAAGTAAGAAATGTGTTGTTGCATCTGACATAAGTGGTTATAGACAGGTTATCGACAATAATGTAAATGGAATACTTGCCCCTCCGAGGGAACCGGATAAATTGGCTGAAAGTATTGTAAATGTTTTAAATAATGATAAACTAAGAAATGAAATAGCTACCAATGCCAGGAAAAAAGCTGAGAAGTACGCATGGGAAAAGGTAACAAATCAGATCGAAGATTTTTATAAAATACTTTTAAATAAATATGATTTTGATTGAGTTTTTTCTGATTTCCGTTATTATCAATATAATATTCTGGTATAGAGAATATAGTAGAAATAGAAAATATCCTTTAATCTTACTGTTTCATCAGATTGAAAACAATTGGCGTCCGGGAGTGGGTTGGAATTATCTGAGTCAATTCAATAGATTTATGAAATATCTTAAAGATAACAATTACAATGTACTACCATTATCCACACTTCTTGATAATACAAAAAGATATTCAAGAAAGGAAATTATTATAACATTTGACGATGGATATGAAGATGTGTATAAATATGTTTATCCCATAATGAAAAAATATGATTTCCCTTTTGCAATTTTCCCTATTGTTGATTATTTCGGGAAGTATAATGATTGGGATTTTGTTATTGGAGAAAAAACCAGGCATCTTGATATCGAGCAGTTGATAGAGTTATCTAATGATGAATTTGTTACGATTGGGAGTCATACACTTAACCATCTTGATTTAAACAGAGTATCAAAACAAATTATGAGAAGTGAAATCGTTAATTCGAAAGAGAAATTAGAGAAAATATTAGGAAGAGATGTAGATTATATATCATATCCTTTTGGAATTTACAATGATACTGTTATCAAAATTACTAAAGATTCGGGTTATAAAATGGCTTTGGGATATTATGCAAGGAAAAACGGTGGTTGTAGATACACTATTCCACGAACAGGTATCTATTTAATCGATACGATGTCGGACTTCAAGCTAAAATTGAATAATTATTTTATAATATTCGGTTGGTTCGAAGATTTAAAAGGAAGAACAATAAATCTTCTTTCAAATTTGGCATGTAACAATAAGAGGAAAAATGAAATTTATTAAAATAATCATTCCGTTTTTGTTGGTAATAAATATTAATTTAGTGGGAAATGATTTTACAAAATTGCTAATTAATCAAGAATATGATGGATATATTATCAAAGTCGATAGTCTTCATAATGAAAATGAAAAAATGCTTTTAATGTCCATTTATTATACGCAATATATGATCGATTATTACAATAACCAATTTGAAGATTCATTAGTGAACATTGTGAATAAGGTTTCCGGATTGAATAAAGACGACAAAGAATTTTACTTTTTAAAAGGTGCCATATATATGAATTATGCTTTTTATCTTCAATTTAAAGGGGATGTATTTAAATCATTGAATTATG
>JAGLYS010000005.1 GCA_023132105.1 Caldifarciminota bacterium | reverse complement strand
GGAGAGGATTAGAGGTGAGGGTGATATGGCACATATGTCCATCCCTATTCGCAAAACATATTAATATCATCTTGACTATATCCCTTACTTATGGTATTTATTGCAATATTTATTAAGGAAGGAGGCTTTAATGAAACAGAATTTCACATGGAAATTTTTGGTTATTATTGTTATTATAATACTCGCT
The DNA here is from genome assembly GCA_023132105.1 of Caldifarciminota bacterium. Classification (GTDB taxonomy): domain Bacteria; phylum Hydrothermota; class 32-111; order QNBC01; family QNBC01; genus JAGLYS01. The sequence goes on along the minus strand of JAGLYS010000005.1, from coordinate 2,946 downwards.
TTATGGCAACTAAGTTATACTATAAGATTTATGACACTTAGCGAAGAGCAAAAAAGTGAAATGGATCCTATAAAATTATCGAGACTTGAAGATAGAGCGATTCATCTTGGACTTGATCTTAGTGGTGGAATGCATATTATTTTGGAAGTAGACAAATCGAAATTAACAGCTCAAGATGCAAAAGGAGCTACGGGGAGAGCTCTTGAAGTAATAAGAAACAGAATTGACCAATATGGCGTTTCCGAACCGGTAATTCAAAAGCAAGGTGAAGACAGAATACTTATTGAACTTCCCGGTGTTGTCGATAAGCAAAGAGCGAGAGAACTTATAGGAAAAACGGCACAACTCGAATTTAAACTGACGGTGAATAATGCTAAAACTCAAGATATTATTAAAAAGATTGATGAAGTGCTTTCCAAATCGGAATTGGCAAAAAACGATTCGATATATAACGAAAATCTATTTTCAAGTATAGCTATTTTCAACGGTTATGACATTAAAGTTTTAAAGAGTGATATTTACTTAGTAAGTGAAATTCTTAATCGTGAAGATGTAAAGAATGCAATACCGGGAGATGTTATATTTTTATGGGGACCCAGCCCAAAACCAACGGATTCTCAAGAAAGATCACTATTTCTGGTATATAGTAAAACACTCCTTACCGGCGCTTCCATTATAGATGCAAGAGCAGGTATTGGCACATCGAATAATCCTATGGGGGTAAAGGTGGACCTTACTATGACAAGAAAAGCAGCGGGGAAATGGGCGGCAATAACAGGAGCAAATATAGGGGAAAATATAGCTATAGTTCTCGATAGTATTGTACAATCAGCTCCAAGGGTTATTACGAGAATTCCGAATGGAAGGAGCGAAATAGAGATGGGTAATTCGTCGATGGCAGATGGTAAATCGCTTGCCATAATATTGAGAGCAGGTGCCTTGCCTGCCCCTGTAAAAATAATCGAGGAAAGGATTGTAGGCCCGACTCTTGGGCAGGACTCCATTCGAAAAGGATTGAATGCCATTATTATCGGGGGTATTTTAGTGCTTATATTTATGGCGATATATTACAGTGCAGCAGGTCTTGTAGCTGATTTTGCACTTACTTTTAATATTATCATTCTATTAGCCATCCTGTCTCTTTTTAGAGCAACACTTACACTACCCGGTCTCGCCGGTATTATTTTAACTATCGGGACTGCCGTAGATGCGAATGTTCTCATATTTGAAAGGATAAGAGAGGAGATAAAAGCTGGAAAAACATTTAGAACAGCTATTGATTCCGGTTATGATAAAGCATTTACAACTATCTTGGATGCCAATGCAACAACACTGCTTGCAGCAATAATTCTTTACTGGTTTGGTGCGGGAGCAATAAAAGGTTTTGCCGTAACACTTAGTATAGGTATTGTAGTTAGTTTCTTTACTGCAATATTTGCTACAAGATTGATTTTCGATTGGGTAGTTACAAAATTTCAAATTAAAAAAATAAGGATTTAGGAGGAAACAATGCTAAAAATATTTAAAGACACACATATAGATTTTGTTAAAGCAAGAAAAAGAGCATATATAGTATCTTTTATCCTGATTGCGATAACAATTGTTTCAATCATAGCTCACCGTGGTTTAAATTATGGCATTGATTTCACCGGTGGTTCATTGGTTCAAGTGCATTTCAATGAAGATATCAATACTGAAAAAGTGAGGAATATTGTTTCGGAAACAGGATACAGTGGAGCAATAATTCAGCGATTTGGAAAAAGTAATGATTATTCAATAAAGATTATTAATATAGAATTTGTCAAGAGTGATACCATCGGACCTGAAATTATAGAAGCTTATGCCGAACCAAATCCTACCAATGGGGAAAGTCAAATAATTATACATACAAGAGCTTATGACAAAGAGGCAATAATATCCAATATCGAATATTCTTTAAAACCGTTTGAGGAAGCAAACGATAATGATATTATACCTGTTAGAGCTAGTGATACATATGATAGTGAACTTGAAGACGGAATCTTTTCAATAAAGACATTAACAATGAAAAAGGGTGATATAAAATCAATATATATTAGAGCAACAGACTCGCAAGGTAATGTTGGTAATGCTGATTTCGTACAAATTAAAGTGTCTAATCTCGGAGATAATGTTTCGATTGATGATATAAAATCGGAGATAAAGAAGGATATTGACATTGAAAAAACAGCTGAAAACCTTAAAAAGAGTGATGGTGAAATCCTTAAAGAGGCTTTTGATTCCGAACTTGGAGAAGGTAGTGTTAGGATTGATAAGGAAGATATGGTCGGTCCTAAAATTAGTAAGGAACTTCAAACAAAAGCAATATGGGTTATTATCCTTGGTATAGTGATAATGCTTTTATATGTAACATTTAGATTTTCTTTTAGATTTGGTGTTGCTGCAATAATAGCTCTTTTTCATGATGTTATTATTACAGTCGGTTTGATTTCCATTACAAATCTTGAGGTTAGTACTGAAACAGTTGCTGCTTTACTGACTTTAATAGGTTATTCCATAAATGACTCCATTGTGATTTCCGATAGAATAAGAGAAAATATTAAGAAACTCAGAAAGGAAAATTTTATTACCGTTGTTAATAGAGGTATTAATGAAACACTTTCGAGAACGGTTATTACATCACTTACAACACTGGTTGTTCTTCTTACATTGACAATAGTAGGTGGTCCTGTTATTAGGGGTTTTTCAAATACATTGATATTTGGTGTTCTTATAGGTACATATTCTTCGATTTTTGTTGTTGCACCTATTGTAGTTGAATGGGAACTGAAATCTCCAAGTCGGAATTTGAAAATTAGATAAAATAAAAAGCGAGCTTTTAGCTCGCTTTTTACATTTTCAATATAAATCCATCTTTTCTAGTGTTTACATTCCCGTTTACGCCCTCACCTCAATCCTCTCCCATCA
>JAGLYS010000049.1 GCA_023132105.1 Caldifarciminota bacterium | reverse complement strand
ACAGTTCACAATTCATTATTTCTTTTTCCCACTCCTCCCTTTGATTCCCACCTGCCTGTGGCTAATTCCCTTACTTATTTGAAAACATATTTCGTATATTTCTTTCAAGTAAATACGGTTCTTCGGAATATGGATAAATTAATTCATACCATTTCTTATTATTCGATATAAATATACTGTGTCTTTTTGTGTTAAAATCCGGGACTTTACAAATACTAAGCTCTTCTTCCAGTTCTTTCCTTTCTCTTTCAAACTGCCGAACTTTTTTCTTTTCCATTTCTGTTTCCGACTTAAAATAAGATGGACCTTTCGTAGGTTGTAAATGAACAATTTTGAGCTTTTCCGGAAGATTATTAATATTTTGCTTTATTATATCTCTGTTTTCTTTAGCCTTATTGAGTTTTTCATCGGTCCATCGTTGTTCAAATTCGAGAACAATTTTATACCTCCTTGGATTTCCATATTCCTTTGCAAATTTCTCAAGCTCCTCAGCATTCTTAACATCTATATTCAATATATTATAAAACCAGAATGTATCCTTACTTGTAATATTTATTTTATTACCTTGAATTATTATTTCCCATCCTTCCGGAATTATTTTTGATATTTTTTTATAGTCATCGGAATATTCGTTTCTACAACCAACCATATTCAAATTTGCCACTATAATAAATACTACTGATATTATTTTAATAATATTCTTCGATCTCATATTGCCTCCTTGGAATCCAAGAGATATAAAATATATATCTAAAAATAATTATTTAATCTTTATTATCTTTTTCACATCCTTTACTTTATTTCCAATTTTTATATTAAGATAATATATCCCACAAGGAAGTTCTTCTTTAATAATATCATTAAGATTAAATACATTTTTCCCGGGTGTATAATGGATTTCCTTTGAACATTTCTCTCTGCCTGTAATGTCGAAAAGCTGAATTTTTAATTGCTCGGGATTTGGAAAATTAATATAAAGAATTAACGCATCTTTGAATGGATTCGAAGATAATAATGATATCGATACCGTAGAATCGTTTAAATTATGCATAAATTTTGAACGATTTTCTTCAATACCAGAGAGATAAGGGATATGAATTGTCTGAATTGGGTCGCCAAACAGATTCAGAGCATACATACACCAGCGATAGTGATTATTCGAATTCGCTATAGCGACTAAATCTGTTTTCCCCAAATGAAAATCATATCCACGAGCCGGCGAATGAGCAAATAATCGATCAAAGAATTTCTTCTGATAATCAGGTGAATAAGATGTTTGAGGGTTTTGTCCGGGAGCATACCATCCGAAACGGGAATTTGTCATACTAAGTACTCCTCCACCTGATGAAGCATTCATAAAATGTTCCGTAATACAATCGGATTCGTCAAAAGCCCCGATAAGACAGGCAATGCTTGTAAAAATGCTGTATTCGGGTTGGTTTGTTAAACCATCCATATCCGAATTTGACATCCCTCCGCTGCTTCCGCATCCAAGATATGTTATATTCCCATGATCAATATGAAAGCATATATTCTGGCCGTCATTTAAAGCAACCTTAAATGTATCTTTGTGATTACCTCCATGACTATCATAAACTTTCTTTTTTATATATCCGGAAGGTAGAAGATCACTATATTGTTCCATCGTAGTTTCGCCATGTGTGTTTTCATCCAGATCAAATCCTGCAAGTAAAACCTTCGTTTGATGTGAAGTAGTATTATAATAATCCTGAAATCTATTTGTAAACCTTGTAATTTCTGTTAATGACCCCACTGCCGCTCTTCCAAGCCAGACATCAGGATACATATCGACATTATCATTGGGTTCACCATAAGTGCCATTGCTATTTCCATCCCAATCCCCATCGATGTCCGCATAGTAGAGATCACAGGGTATCGTATCATACCAGGGGTCCCACCCCGTTACAACACCGGAGAATGTCTTACGATAAGGCACGATATCAACATCCCCTCCCAACAGAATATACTGTGTCGAATGATTGTGAACTGCATCGGTAATAAAGTTTCTGATTTTAGTCTGATTATCTACACCGGGATAACTACTATAAATATACTCGGTTGTAATTATAGTATCGGCAAGACTATATGTTGAACGAATAAATGAACGGAGATTGCTCCAATTGGGAATAAATGCGTTATTTGTAATAATCACATGATCCCAACCGAGATTTACACCACCTTCCCATGTAAATGTATGCTGATATGTATTATCACCTTCATTCGATTCGGAAACGACACCGGTTGAATCGGTGAATGTCTTTAAAGTGTGGTCACCTGCACTGAAAGTGTGTATCCAATCCTCCACATAAGTATAATGGTTGGGTTGCAAACTGTCCGTATACCAACCACTAAGTGGCACACCATCGGAATACAGATATGTATAGAACAAAGGTTTTGCCGTTGCATCACCATTGTTGATAATCGCCCAATCGATATAAGTCGTTGCCCCACCTTGAAGATCAGGTCCGGTTATATGTGTTCCCGATACGGATGACGGAACAATAGGATAATCCCAGCCCGATGGAGTATAACTTGTTAAATTCGGCTCTCCCGAACCTCCTCCCCATGTAAATGTATGCTGATATATATTATCGCCTTCATTCGATTCGGAAACGACACCGGTTGAATCGGTAAATGTTTTTAATATATGATCCCCCGAACTGAATGTGTGTACCCAATCCTGCACATAAATATAATGATTAGGTTGTAAACTGTCCGTATACCAACCACTAAGTGGCACACCATCGGAATATAGATATGTATAGAACAAAGGTTTTGCCGTTGCATCACCATTATTGATAATTGCCCAATCGGTATAAGTCGTTGCACCGCCCTGAAGATCCGGTCCAACCGTATGTGTCCCCGATACGGATGACGGAACGATAGGATAATCCCAGCCAGATGGGGTATAACTCGTTAAATTCGCCTGTCCACCGCCACCAGCCTGCCATTCATACTGATCTATCTTAAATCCCCACTTTGGAACTGTATTATCGGATGTAAGGACAACCTTAATATAATTCCCATCTCCCCAATCCGACCATAAATCCGTACCCTGATCACCTGAATATGAATTGATAAGATTGTCATTGGAATCATAAATCTTTACATAATCCCAACTGGATTCGGTATAAAGTTTTGAGAAATGTACTCTCATCTGTATCGAACCTTGATCCTGAGGACCATATACATAATATGTCTGATTTGCGTTATTAGGATAATTGTGAGCTGATTCTACCCTGTGCTGTCTGTTATAATTATAATAATTAACAAGCCATCCATAATATTGTACTGAACCATCGGATGTTAACTTTGAACGCTCATGGGGTTTTGTTGTATAACTGGAGTTATAACTTGACCAATCACTCCATTCATTATCATATGAACCTGACCATGTATTAAGTACAGTCGAATTATCTTTATCATAACAATAAACTTTATCGTAAATTTCCTCTGTATGGATTGAATCATATTTAAAACAGAGCATACCCAGATAATCATGTGCCGGACCATACATATCGATTGACTCATTGGTATTCGGTGCATAAGGATGCTGGGAATTTTCATACGAACATACTCCACCGACCTGAATATAATCAACATCGAAGCCATAATCAGTATTCGAACCGTCGGAAGTGAATCTTACCCTGAATATCGGACCATCGCCCCATGCTGACCAGGTTCCGCCATATGAGCCAGAATAAGTATTCAATAGAGTTCCATCATTATCATAGACATAGACTTTATCCCAACCACTTTCCGTATTTATCTGACTGAAATGAATGCACATCCAGTTATTTTCAGGTGGCCCATAAACATAATAAGATTGATCCATACTGTTTTGATAAGGGTGAGGTGATGAGATATATGCATTGTCAATTGCATCTTGTGCTGTCTTTTCGGGTATTTCCGGATGCGATGCTTCAAGATATGGTTTATGTATAACAAATTCGGATGTCGGATTCTTAATCCCTTCTCTCTTTGGTTTTTTTATAAACTCTTCATCAACCCTTTTTACCATGGTTTTATTATCATTTATCAAAACCTGAGACTTAGGAATAGCCGATATCTTTGTTTTTCCCTTAATCTCGACACCCTGAATTGGCTTGTTTGTATTTACAAGACTGAATCCTGATTCGCTAACCTTTGGGGAACATTCATCCACATCCTCAGGATTTTCTACAATAGATTTAACTACATTTCCAAAATTTCTTATCTGCTTTTCCCCCTTTGAAATAACCGGATATTCATTTTCCCTAAATGATATCCTTACTGTAATACTTTTGTATAACTTCACCTTTTGTTCCTTTGGGAGATACAAAACAGGAAAGAGATGAAACTGGACAATTCTAAATCCATTCATATTTCCTACAGGAAGCTTTTTCAACAATTCTCCGGGATATGGTTCATTCGATTCATAAATTAATCTATCCGGTGCCGTAAATTG
>JAGLYS010000048.1 GCA_023132105.1 Caldifarciminota bacterium | reverse complement strand
AGATCAGCTCCCATACCGGCAACATCACCAACATTATCACCTACATTATCTGCAATAACTGCTGCGTTTCTCGGATCATCTTCCGGTATATTCTCTTCTAATTTCCCAACAAGATCGGCTCCGACATCTGCTGCCTTTGTAAAAATTCCTCCACCTACTCGAGCGAAAAGAGCCATAAGTGAAGCTCCCATTCCAAATGAAAGCATTGTAGTTGTAGTAACTATAAGGTCATAGTGTAATGCTTTGTGGAGAATGAAATACCAGAATGAAATATCAAGCAATGCCAATCCGACAACTGTAAGCCCCATAACCGCTCCGCTTCTAAAAGCAACCTGAAGAGCAGAGTTTAAACTTTTTCTTGCAGCATTGGCTGTTCTTGAACTTGCGTTTGTTGCTGTTTTCATTCCTATAAAACCAGCAAGAGCAGAAAAGAAACCTCCTGTCAAGAATGCAAATGGTGTCCATGCAGATTGTACATGTAAGCCGAATGATAAAAATGCTATAAACAGTGATGTTAAAACAAAGAAAACAGCGACTACTTTATATTGCTGAGAAAGAAATGCAGAAGCTCCTTTCCTCACTGCTTGAGCAATGTAAATCATTCTATCCGTACCTTCCGGCTTCTGCATCGTATTTCTATAAAACATAAAAGCAAATAACAATGCAGTTAAAGCACTTATAGGTGCCAGTAAAAACATAGAAAAACCTCCTATAACTATATTATTTATGGCTCAAGTATAATTGTTTAATTCAGTTTGTCAAGAATAAATTCCCACTTTGCCACTAAATAAAATGAACCTGTAATCAAAAATATTTCATTTTCACTACTGTTTATAGTACTTAAACTTATTTTTGAAAATATATTGTTAAAACCATTTGCCTTGAATGTTTTAATAATGGAATCGGTATCCAATTCTCTGGGATTATTTAAATTGTCAATATATACATTCCGAATTTTTAAATTGCGTAGTTCATTAATCATACCCTTATAATCCTTATTTCCCATACATGTAAAAATCAAATTTATTGCTTTCCCATTAAACAATGACTCTACATTTTGTACCAATGTTTCCATCGCATCATTATTATGACCCCCATCAAGTATAAATGTATTATTTCCAATTTTTCTTATCTCAAATCTACCTTGAATAAATGCATTGTTGAATATATTATCGTTTTCTATTCGATGTATTTCATTTCTTGATTCCATTATTTTTAACAACATAAATGCGTTTAGCATATTATCCTTTTGATGAAAACCAAGCATTTTGCTTTTTAGGTAAAAAGATTTATTATTGAATTCGAATGTTACCTTACCTTCCGTTATACTATATTCAATATCCTTTATGTGATCCTCGATGATATAGAGTTTTGCACCAAGTCTGTATGCAGTATCCTTTATTATGTTCAATACCTCATTTCTCTGAAATCCGGTTATTACAGTACTGCCGGGTTTTATTATACCGGATTTCTCATAAGCAATTTTCTCAATAGTATTGCCAAGCACTTCGGTATGGTCAAGTCCTATATGTGTTATAATAGCGTATCTATTAGGCAATACATTAGTAGAGTCAAGTCTGCCGCCAAGTCCGACTTCAATAATATTGAAATCCACCTGTTTCTTATAAAAGTATAAAAAAGCAATTGTCGTAATTATTTCAAAAAATGTTTTATAAGATCTTTCCTTATTTGAGAATTTGCTTATCAGGTAGGAATAAATTGCCGAAAAATCTTTCTTTGGAATAAGTTTATTATTATAACATATCCTTTCACGAATATCCCTTATATGAGGGGAATAAAACGAACCTACATTGTATCCCGCATTTATAAGAGCGGAAGATATATAATTGACAGTTGAACCTTTCCCTTTTGTCCCTGCAATAAGTATGGATTTTCCGCATCTTTCGGGAGAATTTATATGAGAGAGGAAATCGGAAAATTCCTTTATTCTATAATCTTTTTTTTGAGTATGCTTTTTCTCGTAATCGATAAATTTATCAATATCATCAATACACTTGCTGTAGTTCATCTGGATTCTTTAATGACAAAAGAATTGTTCTCCCATTTAAGTATATAGCTTTTATCATCATCTATTACGATTACTTTATCGGATTTTATTAATAATTTAGCTCTTTTTGAAAAATGATCTTCCGATGAATAAATCAGACTTATTTTCATTTGGTCAATTTCGAATAATCTCAGAAAGCCATTGATATCTAAATGTACTATATTCTGTTTCTTATTTTTATTTAAATCCAGAACTGTTTTTATATTTACTTCAGGTATAGAATCAAGTGTGTCAGGAGCAACCCAACAACTATGGTTTGTTGTTTCCGTAATATATGTCGAAAATTTCAGTGCATTTTCTTTCCGATTAAATATACCTATTCTTAGTCTATACCAGATATTATCATTTATATTCAGTGTTTTTATATATGTGGGAAACCCTTCCTTTATCAATCTGTTCTTTTGATTATAAGCATGACTCTTGTTCTTTGTTGACATATATTGAACCGTATAAAATGTAATACTTTCTAACTTTATACTCTTAGGTTTTGTTTTTTTGCTTACCTTTTGCGGTTCTATATCGGATAAAAATATATTTATAATAGGTGCGTTTAATGTAATTTTATAATTATTGTTTTCGGTAATCAATTTTAAATTGTTTTTATATGATAATAAATATCCACACCTATTGTTTAAGGGAACGATGTGTTTATATTTCTGTTTTTCTCTTCTTAGGACTATGGAATATGTTGCCTGATCTACCTGATATATTGAGTCTTTATCAAAAGCAAGGAAATTATTTCCATCCGGAGCAAAAATGATATTATTTATACTTTTTAATTGTATCGAATTGATATATTCATCTCTATATGTACCTATGACAGTAATACTGTCGTTATCGATTGAATATAGTTTATTCCCTGCAGGTGAAATAAATATTTGTTTACATTTTATTTTGGTTGCTTTTTTGGTTGCCTTTTTTGCATCATAAATCATTAAAATACTATTTTTAATGAAATATATCTTGGAGAGATATGGAGATGTGGCAATATTAGTACAATTCTCAAATTTTTGTGTTAAGACACTATCTACATTCAATATATAATTTTTATTGTTTTTTGTTCTATAAAATATATAACGACCTGAGCCGAATGTATATGATGTATCGATTTTTTCACTTATATGTTTGATATTAAATAAAACATTCGATTTGATCAGGAAAATATCAGTATCCGACTGATAGACCAATCTATTATAAGGATTCAAACCATATATATTATAAGCCGTATTTCTTGCATATATGTGATTTTCAAAATGTTTATTTCTCGGATTGAAATAGTCAATCTTTCGGTTTCTATAAAGAACAATGTATTTGTAGGGAAAAGGTTGAAAAGCTTTTTCTGCTTTAAACGGTAATTTAATTCGTTTATATACTTTGAAATTTTCCTCATCAATTAAATAAATCCTGTTCTTTGTTACAGCTATAATCGACGATGGTTTATTAATGATGTTGATCTTATTCTCAGGTTTCTTCCTGTAACAGGATATTAGCGATAATAATATAGCAAATGCGATTATAATATGCTTAATCAATGTTCAATTCCTTATAAGAATTTAGAATTGCATTCACATCTTCAAGTACAATCTCTTTTGCTTTATTATAGTATATATCAGCTTTATCCCTATCGAAATTTGGCATTCCTTCTCCATCCTTAAAAAGAATTATCGGTGCGGGAAATGGATATGCATTAATCCCATTTTCATACTTTTTACATAGTGAATCGCTATATATCTCGGATTTCACAAGTTCCGGATTAATACCGAGAATTGCAGCTGTTTCATCAATTCCCGCATGTCCTCCCATTTGCCCGTAATATTCCTTTGTCCAATCGGATGTGAGCAACCACCAGTGAACAACAACTACTCTTGCATCCGTATCTTTAAAACAATTAAGAGCTGCCCTTTTTAGTTCATCTATCTGTCCGCCATGACCGTTAATAACAATAATCTTTCTGAATCTATTTCTTGCAAGATCAGTTAGTATTTCATATATCATATCTTCGTATGTGTCTTTTTCCAAACTAATCGAACCAGGATAGGGGAGAAGTGAACTTGTTATTCCATAATTGACAGGAGGTGCGATAAGAGCATTGATATTATTGGCTAAATATATTGAAATATCTTGTGGTATTATATTGTCAGTACCAAGAGGTATTACTCCATGTGCTTCGATTGTTCCTACCGGTAATATTACCGTATCGATTTCATCAGGAACCAGTTTGCCAAATTCCTGCCAGGTTAGTTCGGACATATACTTTGTTTTCATATACACCTCAATAATTTTCTCATTTCATAAACAGCATTATAAAGACCTGTATTAACTGCCCGGGCGATTATGCTATGCCCGATATTATATTCTATAATTTCATTAATCTCTCTAATGAATTTTATATTATAATAGTTTAAACCATGACCTGCGTGAATTTCAAGATTGCTATTCTTTACTGTAAATTCAGCTGCTTTTTGTATTCTTTTTAATTGTAATTCAATATCATCCTTATTTTTAGCATCGGAATATAGGGATGTATTAAACTCTATTGCATCAACACCTAGATCGATTGCTTTCTCGATAAGATCGATTTCAGGTTCTATAAAAAGACTGACAAATATATTGTTGGATTTAAGTTTATTTATGGCGTTGGAGACTTCACTTGAAAATTTGATTATATCAAGACCCCCCTCTGTTGTAATTTCCTCGACCCGTTCGGGAACAAGACAACAGTGAGCAGGTTTGAGATTGGATACAATATCTACCATTTCAGGAACAGTGGCTAATTCTACATTTACAGGGAGTAGAGTATGAGATATAACATCACTTATATCGGATTCCTGTATGTGTCTCTTGTCCTGTCTAATATGCATTGTAATACCGTCAGCTCCGGCTTCTTCAGCAATAAAAGCTGCTTTTAGCGGTGAGGGGTAGCTTGTTTTTCTTGCTTCCCTTACTGTCGCAACATGATCTATATTAACACCAAGTCTTACCATAACAACTCCTTTTTTTAACATAGGAATATATCACAATTGGACATTGCAATCAAGCAGAACGATTAATTGGAGGATAGGTATAACATATGAGCAAGTTACAAGAGCCAATAGCATTGCTATTGAGGGAAAGCCAACGCCAGTGGGAACGGATAGAAAATCGTAAATTGTAAATCGAAAAACGGTGGATTATTGACTGTTCTCTCTTTTTCGTGTTTAATCCCTTTTCTGTAATTTACTTCCATTTTCTCCCTCCCTTAAATTCCCTCCCGCCTGTGGAGGGAAAGTTACTATATGGTAGATATTTCCCAACATTACTTCCTCGCCCTTGATGGCCTGCCTGCCGAAGCCT
>JAGLYS010000047.1 GCA_023132105.1 Caldifarciminota bacterium | reverse complement strand
AGTCCCTCTTATGGTACGAGATACGGAGAAAACTGGAGATTTGGTTAATTATCTTACTGAAAATGGTATACTTGCCACAGGATTGAACTATCCGGTTGTCCCTAAAGGAGATCAGGAAATAAGATTCCAGATTTCAGTTGATCATACGGAGTATGATATTGATTATGCCCTTGGTGTTCTAAAAAAATATAAAGAAACACATTAAGAATATTCTATTTTATATTAGCACCATTATATAATATACATAGAAATATATTTAAAGGAGGAACAGTATGAAAATCCTTGCAATCAATCCAGGTGCAACATCAACAAAAATAGGATATTTTAATGATACCGATGAAATATTTGTTGATGTAATCAGGCATAATCATGAGGAAATTCACCATTTTGATACCCCAATTGATCAAATTGATTTTAGAAATAACCTTATAGAAAAGTTTTTGAAAACAAAAAATATATCATATAATGATATTGATGCTGTTATCGGGAGAGGAGGACTATTTCATTCCCTTGAAAGCGGTACTTATGAAGTCAATGAAAAAATGATTAAAGATATATATGACGGGAATTTGCAAGATGAGCATATATCTAATATCGGAGCAATTCTTGCTAAAAATATTGCAGATAAGGCAAATGTAAAGTCTTATATTACAGATCCTGTTTGTGTCGATGAGTTTGAGGATATTGCAAGGATTACGGGATTACCCGAACTAACAAGAAAGAGTCTTATCCATGCATTGAATATAAAATATGTCGGGAGAAAAGCCGCAAAAGCTGTTAATAAAAAATATGAAGAAACTAATCTTATTATCGCTCATATGGGAACAGGCATTTCAGTTGCGGCACAGAAGAAAGGGAGAATTGTCGATTCAAACAGTCCGAATGAGGAGGGTCCCTTCTGCCCTCAGAGGGTAGGCACATTGCCTGTATCTCAATTGATAAAGTTATGCTACAGTGGAAAATATACTAAAAGAGAAATGATTGTCAGAGCCATCAAGAAGGGTGGTCTTTATGCTCATCTACAGACCGATAATGTAAAAGAAATTACTGAAATGGCAAAAATCGATGAACATGCAAGGTTAATACTCAATGCAATGTGTTATCAAATAAGTCGCCATATTGGTGCCCAGGCAGCTGTTCTCCGTGGTGAAATCGATGCTATAGTTCTTACAGGTGGAATCGCTTATAATGAGTATTGTGTCGGAAAAATAAAGGAGATGATTGAATTTCTCGGTAAACCTATACTTGTCTATCCCGGAGAGGATGAACTTCTTGCAATGGCAGAATCCGTTTATAATGTCAAATCAGGTATTTATGATGTAAAAGTATATGAATAATAACGATATAAAAAAGCTTCTTATAGGGGATATGCTTGGAGCAGTCGTATCATTTATTGTTGTTTCATATATTATATCATTATTTTCAACAATAAAATTACTCGAGATTTCCACTGTTATAGTATTAATATTTTTATTTCGTTATTTTAATAAATTAGGTTTTTCGGGATTTAAAAAATACTTACATATATTATCTGTAATAGTAATTGCTATACTTTCTTATGCAATTGATATAAGATTAATAACTATATTGTTTCCTTATATGCTAATTGTAATCTTTGAAAATAATGTTAAAAATGTTCAAATAAGAAAATGTACAAATATAATATTTGCTCTTTTGGGCTATATTATAGTGCTTTTCTTTATGCAAGATTTAATGCTATTTGTTCTATTAGGAATGCTATTGCATATTCTTTTAATACTCTCCAGAGAATTTTTTTATGATTGTACGCTTATTGACGAGAAAAGAAAAGATTATTTGGATATTATTCAAAAACAATTTTTTACAGGTCGTTTTATTATTTACATTTTTTTCGCTTATTCCCCATTTCCTATAGCATTAAAGATGGTTGGTTGGATTTATATATTACTTCTTTTTTTAGTAATCGATATACCGTTTATAGCATTTATAGTTTATCTCCGTTTAACTCATCGAAATGAGAATTTCAAAAGAATCATTAATTTAATAACATATAGTATCCCGGTGTTTTATATAATTTTATTAGCAGGAAGACTTTTATGGAAATATTAAAAGCAGCTTTAATAGGCATAGTGCAGGGATTAACGGAGTTTTTACCCGTATCAAGCTCGGGACATCTTGTCATTGTTCAAAAATTGACAGGTTTTAATCAACCACCTATTCTTTTTGATATTACTCTTCACCTTGCAACTGCTCTTGCAGTTATTACAATTTACTATAATGAAATATTGCAACTTATATTAGCACTGTTTAAAGGAAGAATAATTGTAGATAAGGGTGGTTATCATCTGAGCAGTAAGCGGTTTTCATATGTTTTAATTTTAATTGTTGCTCTTATACCTGCGATTATAATTGGTGTTTTGTTTAACGATTTTATAGAAAATGCATTCAATAATCTTCTTATTGTAGCAATCGGACTTGCCATTACGACTATTATTTTATTTTTATCAAAATTGTTTGAAAACAGAAGAGGAAAAATTAATATAAAAAGTGGCATTGCTATAGGCATAGCACAGGCAATATCAATTATTCCGGGTATATCCCGGTCGGGAAGTACTATTTTTACCGGTATGGCTTGTAATATGGAAAAAAGTAAAGCTGCCGATTTTTCTTTTTTACTATCTGTCCCCATCATCATCGGAGCTTTTATTTTCAAACTAAAGGATATTGTTTCATTTGATATATCTCCTGTTATTCTAATAACCGGGTTTATATCATCCTTCATTACCGGTTATATTGCTATAAAATTACTTTTAAATATCATTAAAAAAGGTAGATTCTATCTATTTGGCATTTATACCGCATTTATTTCCATATTATCCCTTATTCTATACTTCACAGGGAGGTGATAAATAAGAACAGATAAAAGGGCAAACAATGAAATGAGAGGAATAACTTTTCTAACAGGTTATATAAGAGATGAAAAAGCATCCTGCCTTGTAAAATTTGGCAATACCCATGTTTTAGTTACTGCAACAGCTATAAACAGTGTCCCCACCTATGTAACAGAAGGTGGATGGATAACTGCCGAATATGGCATGTTACCCCGCTCATCACCTCAAAGAATACCGAGAGAGAGGAAAGGGATATCGGGAAGAAGTACGGAAATCCAGCGACTTATTGGTAGAGCATTGCGTATTTCATGTGATCTTAAAAAACTTCCGGGAATTACGATTATAATCGATGCGGATGTTTTACAAGCGGATGGCGGAACAAGAACCGCAGCAATAACCGGTGGCTTTATTGTGTTATATATAAAATTGAAAGAGTTATTGGCAAATAATATAATTGAGCATTTTCCTATTAAACGATATATTGCCTCTATAAGTGCAGGAATTAAAAACGGAGAAATTTTTCTTGATCTGAATTATGGTGAAGATTCTAATGTAGATGTTGATTTGAATCTTGTAATGGACGAAAAAGGAGCAATTATTGAAATTCAAGGCACAGGCGAAAGAGATGTACTCTCGGAAAATCAGCTTATTGATATGATAAAAATAATGAAAAACGGAATTTCAAAAATTATAAAGATTCAGCAAGATGTTTTAGAAAGTAATGGTTGAAAATAATATCTATTTAAAAAGAGTTAATAAAATTAGAAAAGTATCCAGACTTGATAAATACATATCCTCTCTCGATATAAATCTCTCAAGAACAAAAATTAAAGAACTAATACTAAATGGGAATGTAACAGTTAATGGCAATCCGATAAAACCGCATTATCAGTTAAAAAAGGGAGATGAAATAAGAATCGAATATGAAAAGAAAAAACCCTTTAAAATATTAGGAGAAAATATCTCAATTAATATTCTTTATGAAGATGATGATATTATATTGGTTAATAAACCTTCAGGTATGGTTGTACATCCTGC
>JAGLYS010000046.1 GCA_023132105.1 Caldifarciminota bacterium | reverse complement strand
TTCGCCTGCCTGTGCATTACACGCAGACAGGTCGTTTCACTCCTCACAATGAAAATGATAAACTTGGTGAAATAATTATTACATAATTATGGCGAAAAATGATTTGCCCTTACAATTAATGTAATACTATTTACAAACTTGTAACTTGTATTCGCACATATCTATTTATTTATACAATTTATTTATATAATCAAAATTTATTGACATATATATTATACTATGATAAAATTGTCTAAATAAAATAAGGAGGAACAATGAAAAGATTTATTGTAATTACAATGTCGGTTATATTGCTGATTACACCTTTAATGGTAAATGCAGTTGAGACAAATGGTATGGGTAGTGCTGTAATAGATGCCCATAGAGATGCAAATGCTGATGTAAACGGAGCGTTATGGTTCGGGGCAGGATGTTTATTCGGTATATTAGGTGTAGGTGCGGCATATATTATAGAACCTACTCCGGGAGCTTCAAGACTTATAGGTAAGTCATCTCAATATGTAGCCGTATATACGGATGAATATAAGAGAGTTGGGAAAAGCATTCAAACAAAACAGGCTGTTATCGGTTGTGTTGTTTCAAGTTTAGCCTATGTGGTCTTAAATATTGTATATGTTGCCATATATGGTGCATATATATTTACTTATTAATGGTAAATCTCTTAATTATTTTAACAACAATATTTTCAGGTTCTTTTATTCAGGTTAATGTTAATAATACAACAAAGGATTCAATCGAAGGGAGATTCTATATGAATCCCCCTTCAATCTCTTACATTCATGTAGATTATCCTGTGAACCAGATATTGTTAAATAATAAAGACACATTAATAATATATTATCCCGAATCGAATGAAGCATTTAAAATAGTGACAGAAAATCCTGTATCTGAGGTTGATGCATCGGGAAACTTTTTACCGATTCTGAATGATGAAATGTTCAATAAAATGGGACTAATACTTGTTAAAAAGGATTATGAAGAGGGGTACTTTATAAAATATTATTCTCCTATCAAGAAAGCACCTATAAAGTATTTAAAATTATCTTTTAAGAAAAATTTAATATATACAATGGAAATAATAGATCAAAAGGACAATATCTTACGCAAGAGTTATTTCGATTGTTATAATTTGGTAGAAGATAAAAATATTCCTTTTTATTTAAAAACTATTACTTATACTAAAGAGGACAGTAGTGTTAAAATCGTTAAATATATTGATATTGTCAAAATAGATAATGTGCCTGATAGTATAAAGAATTTTGAAATTCCAGAAAATGCGGAAATAAAAGTGGTGGAATGGTAGCTCAATTAATTATTTTATCTCTTTTTCTTAATACAACACAAATTTATATCGTGAAACCGAAAAAGGAAACGCAATTTCGTGAAGATAAGTTTATTATAAATATGGGGATAAAATTGTATCAAAATACTATTTCGAAACAGCAAGGTGAAGTATGTGTTTTTGAACCAAGCTGTTCTCACTTTGCACAACAGGCAGTGTCAAAATATGGCTTGAAAGGTGTTTTAATGGCAATCGACAGACTTGAGAGATGTAATGGAACGGCATGGAGATATGCAAATAGGTACTATCCGGTTGTTGAGACAAGAAATAGGGGATACAAGCTTAATGATTTGCCTGAATGGTATGAATAAAATACTAATATTTCTGATTATGACTCCTGTCTTTTGCTTTTCAAATGCCCTTGATAATACATTCGCTCATTATCTTGAGAATGAAGGTGAGATAGAATCCTCGATTATTGAATATAAAAGATTATTAATTGATAGCAGTCAAATTTATAATACGGACGGTATTCATATTAAGATATCTCGATTGAATATGAGGATTGGGAATTATAAGGATGCTTTATATGAACTCAATAAATTAGAAAATAATGATAAGATCAATAACCTGAAAGGCATATCTTATATGATGTTAGGAGATATGGAACGAGCAAGAAATGATTATTTTAGAAATGATACATTGATAGGCATTTCTTATATACTTGAAAATAGATTTAACAGAGCTGGAAAATATATTGATATTTCGAATCCTCCTAAATTAAAAAATCCGTATTTAGGTTTAACATTATCAATAATTATTCCGGGGATGGGAAGGGTATATGCAGGTAGAACATTCGATGGTATATATTCATTTATGCTTATAGGCTCATCTGCACTTTCAAGTTATCTGTATTTCAGGGATAACAATAGAGTATTCGGATATACATATGGAGTAATTTCCGCATTGTTATATATGGGAAATTTGTACGGTTCGTATAAAGCTTGTAAAATCTATAATAATTATTCGATTGATGTTTATAAAAACAATGAACTTATAAAATTGAAATTTTCAAAATGGTTTTAAATTATTTACTCATTCTGATTTCTACATCCAATTTTGCCGATTCTCTATTGATAAAGAAAAATTACAATCAAGCCATTATAGAATATAAAAGAGAATTGTTTTATAATAAGGATGATTCCTTGCCTGTATTTAAAAAATTGGCTGATGCTTATTTCCTAAAAAAAGATTACATTAAAGCATCTTTATATTATAGTAAGATTTACTCGATTACAGATGATAATTATGCCATAAGAAATTTATATAAAGCGGTTTATCTTAACAGGCAGTATTCTCTTCTTAATAGTATACTTGAAAATACTATTGTAAGAAGCGATAGTATGATTCTTGCACTTAGTCTCGCAAGGTCCGGTGAATTCGGTAAAAGTAGTATTATATTAAATAAGCTTAGATACAAATATAAATTTGCAAACCCTTATTTAAACAAAAATATATCATATTTAATCCCGGGTAGTGGTCAGATTGCAGCAGGACACTGGAAAGACGGTATTGTAGCTATGACGATTAACGGTCTTTTCCTGTACTATTCATATTATTTGATAAAGAACAGGGATATTAGTTCATTTATTTTTATATTGCCGGTTTTTTTAAAATATTACAAAGGGAATGTTAGTGCTGCCTGGAAGTTTACAATTGAGAATAATAATAAACTTATTGATAAGATAGAAAAGGAATTCGATATAAGATAAATCACAAAGAGGATCCCCCCCTTTCTTTAGCAATAGCACACTACAACCAATGAGGTAGATTGGCTTACGGACAGCCATAATAACAATGTTAATATAATTAACTTTGTTAAGCAATGCTCATAATATATCTTACTACTTGAAAATCATCATATAATTTTATAGAATTATATGATGATTTTTCCAATTTGAGAGGTAATAAAATGAATTACGATTTCGATAAAGGAATAAACAGAAAAGGAACAAATAGTATAAAATGGGATTTTAATTATGAGATGTTTGGGAATAAAAATATTTTACCTATGTGGATAGCGGATATGGATTTCCAATCCCCCAAACCTGTTATCGATGCTATTAAAAGAAGAGCCAGACATGGTGTTTACGGATATACGGATATTTCCAATAGTTTTTATCAATCTATTATAGACTGGATGGACATTAGACATAACTGGAGAATAGAAAAGGATTGGATTATACAAATACAGGGCATTGTTCCGAGTCTTGTAATTTCCATTCTTGCTTTTACAAAACCCGGGGATAAAGTTATTATTCAATCTCCTGTATATGCACCATTCTTTACTGTCATTAGAGAGAACGGAAGACAGCTAATCGTAAATCGATTGAAGATAGAAAATGGTAAATATCAAATGGATTTTGAGGATTTAAAAAGTAAAATAGATTCTCATGTTAAAATGCTAATGTTATGTAATCCTCATAATCCTGTCGGAAGGGTATGGACAAAGGAGGAACTTGAAAAACTTGGTGAAATATGTTTAGAGAATAATTTATTAATTATTTCCGATGAAATACATTCCGATATAATTTATAAAAACCATAAACATATATCGATTGCATCTCTTTCCGAAGAACTTGCCAATAATACTATCACTCTTATCGCTCCAAGCAAAACATTTAATATTGCCGGATTAACAACATCTATTGCAATAATAACAAATAAAAAATTATATGATGACTTTAAGAACAGGAAGGAAGGATTAGGACTTATGCTTTGTAACATTTTCGGTTTGGTAGCACTTGAAGCAAGTTATAAATATGGAGAGGAATGGCTTGAACAACTACTTTTCTATCTTGAAGAAAATGTTGAATATGTTATGAATTATTTTAAAGAAAGAATTGTAAAAGTAAAAGCTATCAAACCGGAAGGTACATATCTTATGTGGTTGGATTTTAGAAATCTTAATTTAAATAATGAAAGGTTAAAAAAACTTATTGTAAAAAAAGCAAGAGTCGGACTTTCCGATGGAATATTATTCGGTCCCGGGGGAGAAGGTTTTCAACGAATGAGCATTGCATGTCCCAGATCGTTATTGGAAGAAGGGCTTAGTAGGATTGAAAGAGCATTAAAATGATAGAATGTCATTTGAATAACGATTGATATATGAATAGATTCTCTATTTCAAAATTTAGTATGTTAATGGTTGTTTTGATTGCTTTTAATATTAGTGCAATTTATAGTAATCGAATTAAGTACAATGTTAAAAATATTTATGAAAAATGTAAATTATCAACGATTATTGATTATGAAATATTTGAGGTAGCTATGGATGGATTTATGAAAATAGAATTGGAGAAAGATAATGTAATAGCAATTATCGATTATTCAAAATCTTCTCAAGAGAAAAGATTTTATGTGATCGATCTTAAAAATATCATATTGCTATATCATTGTTTGGTAGCACATGGAAAAAATTCGGGAAATATTTATGCAAATAAATTTTCAAATAGAGAAAATTCAAAAATGAGCTGTAACGGTTTTTTTATTTCAGGAGAAACATTTATAGGAAAACATGGTTATTCGCTTAAATTAGATGGTATTGAAAAAAATATTAATGATAATGCAAGAAAAAGAGGGATTATAATTCACGGAGCAAGTTATGTAAGTGAGGATTTTATACGAAAATACGGTAGATTAGGTAAAAGTTGGGGATGCCCTGCATTGCCTATGGAATTGTCAAAGAAGATAATCGATACGATTAAGGATGGTAGTTGTATATTTATATATGGGAAATAATAGAGGAAGGCACTGCAGATAAAGGGGAATGATTTATAATCACATTGAATATAAAAACATGCAAATGAAACGGGAGATAAAGAAAATTGGAAGCATATTATAAAGAAATAGGAATAAGGATCTACCTTGGTGATGTATTAAAGGTATTAGGGAAACTACCAAAGGAGAGTGTTGATTTAATATTTGCAGACCCACCTTATAATTTATCAAATGACGGTTTT